>DAOPJR010000020.1:0-43560 GCA_035399765.1 Draconibacterium sp.
CCCGGACGGGATTCGAACCCATGACCTACTGCTTAGAAGGCAGTTGCTCTATCCAACTGAGCTACCGAGGCGTACCTTATTTTGCGGTGCAAAAGTAAAAATCAAATCGCAAAAAACAAACATAAGGCAGCAAATTCGAAATTACTTCGCATTTCTACTTCAGGTTGAATTCTACAACAGCTTAATTCCGTTTGCTTTACAGGTTTCAATCATTTCGTCGGGCCAGATACTCGACTGAATCTCCCCAATGTGTGCTTTTCGCAAGAAATACATACACAGGCGAGATTGTCCAATTCCCCCTCCAATGGATAAAGGAAGTTCATCGTTTAACAATTTTTTATGCCACATCAGGTTTTTTCTTTCTTCTACACCCCTGATTTTTAGCTGCTCTGTCAATACTTTCTTATCTACACGAATTCCCATTGACGAAATTTCAAAAGCACGATTCAACACATTATTCCAAAGGATAATGTCCCCGTTCAGTCCTTTAAAACCTTTTTCTGTTGGCGTACTCCAGTCGTCGTAATCGGGAGCACGGCCATCGTGAATTCCTCCTCCCGGAAGTTCTCCACCGATTCCGATTACGAAAATGGCTCCATATTTTTTCGCTTCTTCCGTTTCCCGTTCAAGCGGAGTAAGGTCAGGATATTTTGCCTGTAATTCTTCGGTATGTACAAAAGTAATTTCATCAGGCAGTTCGGGTTGAATATCAAGGTAAGTTTCGCAAATGTGAAATTCAGTGCGAACCAGCGCGGCGTATATTTTTTTTACGATATATTTTAAATAATCCAGGTTTCGCTGATCTTCAGAAATAACTCGTTCCCAGTCCCACTGATCGACGTATAACGAATGAATATTTGTGAGTTCTTCATCCGGTCGAATCGCATTCATATCAGTATATAAACCAAAGCCTTCGTTGATATTCAGTTCAGCTAAAGCCAGTCTTTTCCATTTTGCCAGAGAATGTACAATCTCTGCAGTCACATCTCCAAGATCTTTTATAGGAAACGCCACGGGGCGTTCAATACCATTCAGGTCGTCGTTGATACCAGTACCTTTCTTAACAAAAAGCGGAGCTGTTACCCTGCGCAATCGCAACTCTGCGGCAAGGTTCAACTCAAATAAATCCTTAATTTGCTTAATCGCCTGTTCTGTCTGATTCACGTCTAAAACTGACGTGTAATTTTTTGGAATCGTAAGTTGCATATCAATTATCTGTTTTTATCTGTATCGGCAAATGTAAAACTCTTCTTTTATATTGAAAGTCGAAACCTACTTTTTCTAATAAAATAACAGCAATAAATACTAAATTACTTTTATCCCGGAGGTTTCTTAATTCCAATACAAAATAACTATGAGTCTCATTTTTCCATTCTACTGAATCAGATAAGAATACTATTTTTGCGCTGAATTATGCCAACATACAGCAAGAACATACCTCGTCTTTACCTGATCAAGATCTCAAAATGGTTTAATCTGGTTATGCCTGTAGTTGTGCTTTTTTACCAGAGCAACAGCATGAGTATGCACGAGATTTTTGTGTTGAAATCGATCTACTCTATTGCGATGGTTGCCATGGAAATACCTTCAGGCTGGCTGGCTGATGTATGGGGACGCAAAAAATCACTGATACTTGGGAGCATTCTAGGAAGTGTCGGATTTCTGATCTATAGTTTTTCTTACGATTTCTGGGCATTTGCAGTTGCTGAAATTATACTTGGAATTGGGTTCTCTTTTATTTCCGGATCTGATTCTGCCATGTTGTATGATAGTTTAAAAGCCGATAACAAAACGGATAAATATCTTCGCGAAGAAGGCCGGATTACATCGGTGGGGAATTTTGCAGAAGCAATTGCAGGAGTTGCTGCAGGCTTTCTTGCTGCCATCAGTTTGCGAACACCTTTCTATTTTCAGTTTGTTGTTGCATCAATCGCCATTCCTGCAGCACTCACGATGATTGAGCCACAAGTGCATTCACAGGAACATTTTCATTCTATCGGAAGGCTTCTGAAAAATATCAAAGTCAGCTTTTTGCAGGATCACAACCTTCGAATCGCCATTCTTATCTCCTCGCTAACCGGAACTGCAACCCTGACCTTTGCATGGCTGGTGCAACCTTTCTTCAAAGCTATTAATCTGCCCGTAGAAATGTTTGGAATATTCTGGACGGCATTGAACCTGACAGTTGGAGTTTCCTCTGTATTTGCTTATAAGATTTCGTTATTTTTTGGCCGGAAATGGTCGCTGTTAGTTGTGATTCTTCTATTATCGGCCGGTTATATTTTTTCAGGAATCAGCATTTCGTATTGGGGATTCATTTTCTTATTTCTGTTTTACCTTGCCCGTGGAATTGCTACACCTATCTTTAAAAATTACATCAACACGTACACCAAAAGCGAAGTCAGGGCAACTATGCTTTCGGTCCGAAACTTCATCATACGAATTATATTTGCAGGTATCGGTCCGCTCTTAGGCTGGACTACCGACAATATTGGGCTGGATAAAGCCTTTTTGCTGGCAGGCGTTTTATACCTTGTTTCGTCTCTTATTATTGTTCTCCCGTGGATTAGCAACAAAATTAAGGCTTAAAGAGTTAAACGAAGCCCATCGTAAGCCATAAAAACGTTTTCCGGTAATTCCTTCTGAATATCTTCATGTTTACCAAAAGCATGACTGGCATGTGTCAGAAATGCTTTTTCTGGCTGAATACGATTGATTACCTGCAAAGCTTCATCAAGGTTGAAATGCGAAATATGAGGTTCTTTTCTGAGCGCATTAATAATTAGTATTTTGCTTCCACGGATCTTTTCCATTTCCTGATCTGGAATTGAATTCGTATCTGTAATGTATGTCAGATCACCAATCCGATAGCCGTAAACAGGTAATTTGTGGTGATAACATCGAATAGGTGTAACCAGAATACCATCAATGGCGAAAGTGATGCCATCTACTTTTTTGAGATGCATCTTCGGGATACCCGGATATTTGTAATCAGCGAAAACGTAACTAAAAATTCTCCGAATTGCTTCCTGAACCCGTGTTTCAGCATAAATCTCCATCGCATCTTTCTGTATCCAGTTGTACGATCGAATATCATCGAGGCCGAAAATATGATCAACGTGTTCGTGTGTGAGAAGGATTGCACGAAGTGATCCCACCTTTTCACGGAGCATTTGTTGCCTGAAATCAGGTCCAGCATCAATTACTAAATTTGTATCTCCAATTTTTACCAGCAAAGAAGATCTCAAACGTGAATCGTGTGGATCAACAGATGTGCATACTTCACAATTACAAGCAACCACCGGTACACCTTGCGAAGTTCCTGTTCCCAAAAAAACGGCTTCCATATTGTGTGTTTCCTCCTGAACCATCCTGCAAAATTAACAAAAGGTCGTGTGAAACGAAGAGAATACTTATTTTTGCAAAAACTATTTTAATGGCTTCTCTTTACCTTGTTCCAAATGTTCTGGCTGAAGGCGACTGGCAAAATGTGCTACCTGCCAGTGTGCAACCAATCCTTACAACAACTAAATTTTTTATTGTTGAAAACATACGAACGGCCCGCCGGTTTATGAAGCTGGTAAATCGGGAAATAGATATTGATTCCTGTACATTTTTCGAGATCAACAAATACACCGACCCGAAGGATCTCCCCCGATTCCTAAAACCGCTTGAAGAAGGGAATGATATAGCTGTAATTTCGGAAGCCGGTTGCCCCGGAGTTGCTGATCCGGGAGCAGATGTAGTTCGGATCGCGCATCAAAAAGGATTTAAAGTGGTTCCAATTGTGGGGCCATCTTCCATTTTACTTGCACTAATGGCATCAGGATTAAACGGACAGAATTTTGCTTTCTGCGGATATTTACCTGTAAAACCACACGAACGCAGTCGCGAGTTGGCAAATCTCGAAAAAACGATAAAAGCAACCGGCCAAACACAGATATTTATTGAAACTCCGTACCGGAACAACCAGTTAATTGAAGACGTATTGAAAAGCTGTTCTCCCGGCACTTTATTCTGTATTGCAGCCAATGTTACAGGAGAAGATGAATTTATTGTAACAAAAACGGTTCAGAACTGGAAAAGCAAAACTCCAGATCTGCATAAACAGCCCGTTATATTTTTACTTGGGCAGTAATCAAATTAATTTCAAGTCTTTCAACAGCTTGAATTCAATAAGGAAATTTGGAGTGAATAGTTTATCCTGAACTTTTGAGGTGATTTCTTTTGCCGACCAGTAACGCAGTTCCTCCACTTCATCTGACTGAATGGCGATTTCATGTGTATTGCTGGTTGTAAACATATAAACCAGTTCAGCTTCTACCTCTGATTCCCACTTGTATACCTGTTGAAGTTTGGCTGAGAACTGTCTGAGTCCGATTTCTTCAGCCGCTTCTTTTTGCAATGCCTGTTCCAGTGTTTCACCTGTTGAAATATGTCCCCCCACTGCGGTGTCCCATTTCCCGGGTTGGATTAATTTATTCAACGGACGTTTTTGTAACAGAATCTCTCCGTTCCCATTAATCACATGTAGATGCACCACCGGATGAAGCAGCTTGCTTCCGTTGTGAACATGGCTTCGCGGAGCCTGACCGACAACTTTTCCTTGCTCATCAACCAGTGGAACCCACTCCTCTTTACTCCAGGCCTTCTTCATCCTTCGCTGGCGAAGCATTTCGAATAAAAAGTACAAGCCGAAAATAATGTAGAACAAACCACCACTAATAAAAGCCCAGGCTTCACTACTTAAATAAAAGGCTGAATAAAATACAAGTAAAGTATGCGCTGTAAAAATGTAAAACAAAGGTTTCATTGTTCTGCGCATCTGGGCAAGATGTGCTTCTGTTATTTCGGTTCCTTTCAAATAACGTTGCCCCATCAGCCCAATGATATTTACTTTCGAAAAAGCTGAAATGCCAACAATTACAACCAATATAATCTCGACTAAACCCGGTTTTAATTTAAAAAATATATCGTTATCAAGTAGGATGGAAACAGCACCTAAAATAACCAGTAAAACGGTATCAAAAAGAACAAATTTTTCGAAGCGTTTTTCCTTTATCGCAATCCAGATCATTTCAAGAATTCCGATACCAATAGCAACAAATAACCCGACTTTAGTCCCCCATATTTCATCGGCTGCGATGAAAACAAAAAGCGGAATAAAGCCGGGCAGTAATTTTCTTAACAGTTGTGTCCTGTTCATTTCCATTGGCAGCAACTGTTTGTAATATTAATATTCCAGGGGAATTACCTTGTAAACTTCTACTTCCATTAACACTGTTTGGAACATTCCAACTGAGCCTGATCCATTCTGCCCGTATGCCAATTCTGAGTTAATTACCAGATGTGACTTTGTTCCAGGTTGCATGTAAGTTACCGCCTCTTCCAGTCCGGTAACTGACTTTCCAGCACCTACAGTAAATTTGTATGGTTCGTAACGATATCCTTCATCATAACCACTGGTTTGATCTACCGGAATGCTGTCTAAATCTCCATTACTGTTTTTTTCTAACACCCAGGTGGCATAAAAAATCTGGACCTGATCACCCATTTTTATTGTATCTCCCGATCCTGTTCCCGGTTCATTGTAATAGTATAAACCTGAAGCTGTTTCTTCAAATTCATCATGTAAACTGATATATTCATTCAAAATAGCCAACTCAGCCTGACGCATTTTTTCGTAATCAATTCCTTTGTTACAACTATAAATTCCAATGAATACAACTACAACAAACAAAACTTTAAGTATATTTTTCATCTTCATAATTTCCTTACTAAAACAATTTCTGCCGCAATATTTTTGGTGCAAATTTAATTAGCTTGTTTAATATCTATCATATCAATTTTAAAAATAAGGGTTTGATAAGCCCCAATATTATAATTATTACCTAAGCTTCCGTAAGCCAGGCTTGAAGGGATAATCAAATAAACAACCGATCCTTCGTTAATCACCTTCATTCCGTCAGCCCAACCAGGAATCACCTGCGTGTCGCCCATCAAATAAGTATAAGTACTGTCAGTTGAGTTATGATAAGCCGAAGCATCAAAAATCGCTCCGTTACTTAATAAAAAACCTTCGTATTTCAAAACACAGGTGTCGCCTGCAACCGGATAAGGGCCATCACTTGCCTGGCTAACAACATAATATACCCCAAGGTTAGTGGTATCAACATCTAACCCACGGTTATGCAGAGTATCAATGTAAACACTCAACTCAGCAAGTTCTAAAGCTTCTGTTCTACCAGAGTATGGATCAACAGGGTCTAAACACGATACAAATGCAAATGCTGCAACAATGGCAATAACAATTTTGAATAATGTTTTTTCTTTCATTTCTGTTCTGATTTGTTTGTTAAATAAGGATTTCTTATTCTTCTAATTTTTTGTTCTTTGTAAGAGATGCAGATACTGCGGTAAAAGTTGCGTGAACTTTTCCAAAGTTTCCGAAAAACTTAATTCCGACTCCCCTCCTGCTGCATTCAAATGTCCGCCACCATTGAAATGTTCGCTGGAAAATGTATTGGCAGGAAAATTACCTTTAGAGCGAAAAGACGCCTTTACATAGTTCTCTTTTTCGATGAATAACGCGCTAAAAACAATATTATTGATGGAAAGAGGATAATTAACAAATCCTTCGGTGTCGCCCGGGACAAAATTAAAGCGATCGAGCTCTTCTTTTGTAATGGCAATAACGGCTGTACGATACTCAGGGAAAACCTGCATCTTTTCATTTAAACAATAGCCCAGCAATTTCATTCGGTCGGCTGAGAAATTATGAAATACAGCCGATTGAATACGATCAGTGTTAATTTCATTTTTCAGGATTTCAGAAACCACTCTGAAAGTGTTTTGCGAGGTATTGTGACTAAATCCACCTGTATCGGTCATAATACCAGTATAAATAGCTTCAGCGGCCTGAGAATTCAACGAATTATCAAATCCCAGTTCTTTTACCAAATCATACACAAGTTCGGCAGTTGAGCTGTAATGTGTTTCAGAAACGGTAAAATGGCAGAAAGCAGACGGATATGGATGATGATCAATTAATATTTTCTGACCACCAAAACTTTTAATCATCGATTCGAGATGGCCTGCACGTTTTTCTTCATTAAAGTCAACGCAAATCAACACATCCGAAGAAAAAAGAAAATCCTTTACAAGCTTTTTATCCTTTTCATAAACAACTACCGGCACATCCGAAGAAAACCATTTCAGGAAATCCGGATAGTCATTCACCGAGATAACCTGCACATTATGACCGCGGTTTTTCAATACCTGCCCAAGCCCCAATGCCGATCCTATTGCATCGCCATCCGGGTTTTCATGTGGAATGATGCTGATTTTTTTATTTCCTTCCAGAATATTTCGAATTCCTTCAATAGTCTCTCTGCCAGTATTTTTCAAAGCTTTATTTTTTTGAAGGCACAAATATACAAATTCTTAAGTGGCAGAAAATGTTAAAGAAACCTATTTTTAGTATTATTGCAGGCAGAACAAAACGATATAAAAATTATTATGGCAGGAACTATCACTTTTACCATGATCAAACCAACCGCTGTAAAAAACAATTACATCGGCCCTATTTTAAAAATGATCAATGAAGGAGGCTTCAGAATCAAAGCAATGAAATTTACTCACCTCACTGCTGAACAGGCAGCCGCTTTTTATGCGGTACATAAAGGAAGACCTTTTTACGAAAGCCTTGTAGAATTTATGAGTTCAGGCCCCATTGTAGCCGCTGTGCTTGAAAAAGAAAATGCAGTGGAAGATTATCGTACACTAATTGGTGCCACCAACCCCGAGCAGGCAGCCGAAGGTACCATTCGTAAATTATACGCTACTTCTTTGCAACAAAATGCCGTACATGGTTCTGATAGCGACGAAAACGCCACTATCGAAGCCGATTTCTTTTTCTCTAAAACCGAAAGGTTTTAATTAAACAGGCTGGTCCAGGCCAATTATTGCAGTTGTTTCGTGTGATTCACCGGATGCGAGTTGAATCATATTATTGATTTTATTTACCGTTTCGAGGCAAACAAAAGTTTCGTATCCGTTATCTGGCATGTCACTCATTTGAGTGCATGCTTCGGCACCGGGATTCCAAACAGTTGAGCATTTACTTCCTTCTTTTTTTATGCATATGCTTCTTTTGAAGTACGGATCATGGATTATACAATCCGATTCTGTATCGAAATAATGCCGCGTTATTGGTTCCGAAATCTTCAACAATTTTTCTTTCTGAATGTATCGTTGTCCATCCAGTTGGTTTTCATAGTATGTATTTTCAAGACCTTCAATCGCAATATTTTCAATACCTGACAAACTGAAATAGGTATGCAGTGCTGCTGAATAAGAAACAGTATCTTTTGACGTGTTGGTCACTTTTAAAGTAATTGAAAGTGTTGACCCAATTACAAATATCATTTCAGCTGTAAAATCATGCGGCCAGTACTTTTTTGTTGCTTCCGAAGAATTCAACTTCAAAGCCACGTAACTTTCTCCTTTTTCAAGCGATTTTGTTTCTGCCACTTCCCACATCGAAAGCCGTGCAAAACCATGCTGAGGGAAAGATGGGTTGCTAACATGAGGACCAAACCAGGGAAAACACACTGGAATTCCTCCCCTGATCGCTTTTCCTTCTTCAAACAAACTGTTCGGACTCATCCAGAGCAAATCAATACTTTTCTGAGGTCTGAAACTCAAAATATGCGCTCCGTAAAGTGAGATATCAGCTTCAGCATATTTATTTGAAACCATAATAAAAGGCAGATCACCTTCCAGTTCGGCAAAACCTATTTCGCCCTCAATGCTATACTTGTCGTCTAATTCTTCGATATCCATTTCAAAACTTATTTAAATACAATTCTTTGGATAATTTCTTCACCGGCATTTTCGTTAATTCTGCGACAAATCTCGTCCCTCATCAGGAACAATTCATTTTTAACTACTGCCGAAGAAATCTCAACATAAAGAATCTGATTTTTGATGTATATTTTTTTTGTATAATGCGCAATGGTTTTTCCAAGAAGTTGTTCCCAGCCTTCAACAATATCCACTTCTTTCAACTTACGGTCGAAGTGATGTTGTTCAACAAATTCGCGCAAAATTTCGCTTAACGGTTGTGTGTTGCTTCTTCTCATTTCAGCAATTTAACTTTTCCGGTTTCAACATTAAAAATACGAAAATCAGTATGAAGCTTTTCGATAATTGAATCAAGATGTTCGCGATTGGTATCGGTAATAAAAATCTGACCAAACTGTTCGCCCGCCACTGTCGCCACAATCTGCTCCACGCGGTGCGAATCCAACTTGTCAAAGATATCATCAAGCAAAAGAATCGGTTTAATCCCTGATATCTCCTTTATAAAATCGAACTGTGCCAGTTTGAGCGCTACCAGGTAGGTTTTTTTCTGTCCCTGCGACCCCAGTTTTTTAATGGGATGTTCACCTAAATTCAAAATCAGATCATCTTTATGGATGCCTACACTTGTATATTGCACGGCACGATCTTTTGCCAGTGAATTCTTTAATAACGTCTCAAAATCCGAATCATACAAATCCGACTGATGAACCAACCCCACTTCTTCACTTCCCTGCGAAATAAACGAATAATATTTCTGAAAAACCGGTATCAGTTTTTGAACAAACTCGGCACGCTGTTCATGAATCCGGGTTCCGTATTCAATTAACTGACTGTCCCAGATACCTAATAAATCTTCGTCAAAGTATTTATCCGAAGTAAATTGTTTTAGCAGGTTATTTCGTTGCAATAAAGCCCGGTTATATTTCAGCAGGTCATCAAGGTAGTTCTGATTGTATTGAGAGATTACTCCATCTACGAATTTGCGTCGCTCGTCGCTCCCACCCAGGATCAATTCTGAATCGGAAGGTGAAATCATTACAAGAGGCAGCAAACCAATGTGTTCCTGCAATTTCTTATAAAGCTTCGAATTTCGCTTAAATTGTTTTTTTTGTCCTTTCTGCAAACCGCAGGTAATGGTTTCAGGAGAATCCGACCGATGATACATGCCATTCAGCATAAAATAGTTTTCATCGTGGTTAATGTTTAACTGGTCGCTGACAGTGAAAAAACTCTTGCAAAAAGAAAGGTAATAAATGGCGTCAAGAATATTTGTTTTGCCGGCACCGTTTTTACCAATAAAACAATTTAAGCGATGCGAGAACGCAATGTTTACTTCGTTAATATTCTTGTAATTTACTATTGAAATTTCTTCAATGTGCATTCTTTCTTTTCCTTTAATCAACTTTACAAAACTATCAAAAAACACAGCATTTTTCTGAATTGTTACTAAAAACGCCCGATTAACAAATGAATGTTGATTATTCTGCAAAATAATAAAGTGTATCCATGAACAGTTTTCAAAAAAGTTCTATTTTTGCCCCACAATTTTGAAATCGAAAAAAATGGCTAAGAAAGAAACTAAGCAAGTTGATAATTTACAGGAACTTGAAAGTGCGCTAACCAAAACCGAACAGTTTGTTGAAGACAACTCGAAAATCATCAGTTACGTGGTTGGAGGTATTATCCTGGTTGTGGCTGCCTATTTAGGGTTCAACAAATTTTATGTTCAGCCAAAAGAAAAGGAAGCAAATTCGCAAATGTTTATGGCTGAAAATTATTTTGAAAAAGATTCATTCAATCTCGCTATTAACGGCGATGGGAATTACCTGGGATTTCTGGATATTATAGATGATTATGGTATTACCAAAGCAGCGAACCGCGCTAAGTATTACACCGGGATTTCTTATTTGCACCTGGGGCAGTATGAAGATGCCATCGACTACCTGAATGATTTTAAAACCGATGATTTGCTTTTAGGTCCGGTAACCGCAGGAGCAAAAGGTGACGCATACCTTGAATTAGGAAATAATGACGAAGCTTTAAAATTGTATAAAAAAGCTTACCAGATGACTGATAACGAGTTAACAACTCCGGTTTACATGATGAAAACAGCAAATCTGCTTGAATCGATGGATGAATTGCAGCAGGCAGTTGATTTGTATCAGGACATTAAAGCCAAATATCCGAAATCGGCTGAAGCAACCAATGCCGACCGATACATTGCAAGAGCCAAAGTAAAAATGAATTAAATCGAAAGATTTCTATAATTTAGCCCCTCTTCGGAGGGGTTTTTTATTTATAAAAAGTTATGGCAACAAAAGATTTATCAGCGTACGATATTAATTCAGTACCATCAGCCGAAAATATGAGTTTTGGAATTGTGGTAGCCGAATGGAACTGGCACATTACTTCTGCACTTGCACAGGGTGCTGTCGATACCCTAAAACGGCATGGTGCCACTGATGATAATATCACCATAAAATATGTTCCGGGAACCTTTGAGCTTCCACTGGGCGGTCAGTTCTTCGCAGAGATGGACAACGTTGATTCCGTTATTTTACTGGGTTGCGTGATTCAGGGTGAAACACGACATTTCGATTATATCTGCGAAGGAGTAACTCAAGGGACGAAAGATCTGAATCTTAAATACAATAAGCCCTTTATTTTTGGTGTGTTAACTACAAATGATGAACAGCAAGCTCTTGACCGTGCCGGTGGCCGTCTTGGTAACAAAGGTGACGAAGCTGCAGTAACCGCCATAAAAATGGTTGACCTTCAACGTTCCTTTCTTCGTTAGTTCTTAAGAGAAAAAGAAAAGGCTTGCAAAAAAGCAAGCCTCATTCATCTAACTAAACTAATATATAAACTCAGCGTTGACCCCCTGGGCCTCCCCCTCGCATATTGCGTCTTTCTTCCAAATATTTTTCATATTTTTTATACTGATCCTCAGTCAGTATCTTTTTCATGGCAGCATTAAGCTCTTCACGAGATTTAGTCATTTTCTCACGCATTGCTTCACGGTCTCCGCCTCCATTCATCATATCCTGACGCATTGCTGTCATTTTTTCAGCATTTTTTAATTGTAAATCAAGCACTTTTTTCTGCTGGTCCTTGTTCAGGTCAAGTGCCTTTGTTAGATCTTCCGTTTGACGCTTGGCCATTTCTTCTGGATCGAAATTACCCATGCCACGGTTTTGAGCCACCGATACTGATGCAAAAATGATTGCAAACAGTAGGAAAAATCCTAATTTCTTCATTTTATTACTATTAAGTTACGATTGTATAGTGTGTCAGACACTTCAGCAGACAAAAGGTTTAATGACCTAACAATTATTAAATCATGAAACTTAAATTTAAACCCAACACGTCAGATGTATACCACTTCTGAAGAAGTTTTGATTTTTGAAGCGCGTAATAGGTGGAAATATTCAAATGTTTTTTTTCAATCACCATTAAACCTGCATAAAGTCTTGCCAGGTGGGTTCCATCTGAATTAAACTTATAAAATGATTCTTCCGAAACATAAAACTGCATTCCCCATGAAGTTAAAGATGGGAGATCAACTTTTAGCGCCTGCCGATGTCTGAAATAATCCTGCAGGTGCTTAAAACTCCGGTATTCAAAGCGGTTAGAAAATGATAGAGTAAATTTATGTATCGGTTCCTGAACATCGAAAAAAAGCATGGCCCGATTTTCATTCTCCCAACTATTTTCCACTAACCAACTTGAGGACAAACGATAAGCAGCGCCATACTCCATCCATCGCTTTTGCCTGTACCCAACCTTTAACTCGGCATATTTAAGTTGAATATCGCTACGTAAAGTACTGTAATGAACCTTTTCGCTCACTTTTAAAGATAGATTTTGGGCAGGTTTCATACTAATCTGGTTTAAATTCCAAATTTCCATTTCACGTTCCTGGGCAGTAACTCCCAGAACACAAAAAAGCAGTATGATACTGAGCAAGCGATTCATGCGTGCAAAAATATAAAAAGAACCCACCCCGAATGATTTTATTACATAACTATTACAACTACTAAAATGGAATTTTTATTTGGTTAAAATTGTACATTTCTGATGGCGCCATTTGGATTTGTTTTCCTAGTGACAATTAGAATTAATTCAGCCTGAACTGAGTTACTATTTGATGCAGCTATGGTAAACATTGGAATACGTTTACAGTTTCAAGCGAATTCCTATTCTTGCCAAAGCTCTTGTAAACAATATCATCGCCAGCGACCACACAATACTTCCAAAGATAACGATCAAGCTATATTCCGAATGTTTGTAAAACAGAATAGGGAGACCGCTCATCCAAATAGAATAATAAATAATATCGGGTACGAGATAAGTTGTCAGTGAATTCTGACCGGCCATTCTGAAAATCAAACTCCAGTGTGTTATTTCCCACACGTCAATCAGTATAAATAAAATTACAAATACCAAAATGCTGATTCCGCTACATAACATGCCCCAGCTTGGTGTTCCGCTAATCTTCGAAATAATGAACCAGTTACGAAGAATAAAAGCTGCAATTATTGCCATCACCCCCAGTATTGATGCCGCCATGATAAATTTTCTCCGATCGTCTTTCAATTTTCGCAAAAGCAAACTAAAGAATAAACCTGCCAATACCATGGACGGAACGTTGCCTTCGATAACAACTCCGAAAACAGGCTTTAGGAATGAAAGAAAATCAGTTAGATTCAGCATCGACATTATATTTACTACCACAAAAGCCAGCCAAGACAAAGCTGTGGCAGGCAAATTGTCCTTTACCGCCAGGTACACCAGCGATGTAACCAGGTAACCCCATCCAATCAATCCCAGTATTCCCCACCATCCGGTGATCAACCATCCGGGATTCTCGCTTGTTCCCGAACGGAACATAAATACGAGCAAAATCAACATCAGAATTCCAACTCCTTTAAACAGGTATGACAACGTTTTACGGTTTACCGGGTAAATATTCCAGATCAGAAATACCGAAACATACATGGCAATTGCCCATGCATTTTTAGATATTCCGCTTAACTCCGGGTTGAGGCGTCCGGTATTCATCATTAAAACGCCAATCAGTAACAAACTGATCGTTCGGAGTAAAATATGAAACAGTATCTTTTTTGTTGGTTCTCCGTTTTTAATGCGGCTTTGAATGGCAAAAGGCACCGACATTCCAACCATAAAAAGAAAGCCGGGAAACACCCAGTCTGCCAGTCCCATACCATCGTAATCGGCTGGTCGGTGAGTCAGCCAGTCAGGAACCCCGGGCACATACAAATCGTTTACAAATAACATCAGAAACAGCGTCAGGCCCCGCATTACGTCAATCGATAAAATCCGTTTAGCAGTTAGGTTCATGTTCGTTTAAGTTATTTTTGTTTTGATAAGATTTTTCTTTTTTCTTTGGAAGACATTTCAAGTCCAAGTACATCGATGGGATGAACTACTTTATATTCTTTTTTTACAATAAGAACTTCCTGATCTCCTTCACCGATAATAAATTGAGGAATCACAAATCGCGGAGACTTTGAAAACAGCGAATCGTTCCAAATCAATACCACCAGTGTTTTTGCATTATTCGCTATCTTTCCAATCCACTGCCCGGCATACACCTTCTCTCCTACTTTCAATTTATTTCCTGAATCAGTAACATTATGATAACAAATTAGAGTTCCGTCATCTTGTAACAGCGTTATACTGTTGGTCCAGGTATTATACCAGCCAGTAGCTTCTCCGCTTCGTTTGGTCCCAACTATTTCAGTTATAATACCGTTTCGGCAGGCATAAACGTCTTCACCGTTTTTTGTCGAAAACCCGGTAGCATACCAACTTTCAAGTCCTTCCTGCCCCCAGAATCCATCAATATTTTGCACCAGGAAAACCTCGGCAGTTTTTCCTGCAGCAAAAGGGATTAAGTACGGAAATTTTAAATCTACCTCTGCCAAAGGATTCGAACGAAACACCTTCATTTCGTAATTAAACCGTGGAACGTCGGCATCCGGATCACGTTGAAGCGTAAACAATGAATTATAACCTGGATCCAGCTTTTTTACATAAGGCAGAGGCTCAGTAAAAACTGTATTTTCTAAATCAGCCAAATTAATATTCAGGAAAATAGGCACTTTTGTGTTGTTGTATGCCGAAAACAAACAGTCGCCCATTGCATTATAATCAGCCTGAACACTCACCGGTTGAGCAAAAATTCCATTGCTAAGCAGGATAAGAAAGTAAAGCAGAAAGCGTTTTGTCATATCATTCAAATTTCGTTTTAAAAGTAAAAAATTAATCATATACCTTTGGCGCATGTATTCGAAAGAAGAGCTCAAACAGCTGAATATTCTCTTTTGGGAGAAATTTGGAAAGTACTGTGAAGTACACCCTTTGCTTCGTGAAAAGAATAGAAAGTGGGTGCTGCACCGAACTAAAATCAAAGACGTGGCATTGCGTTTTGAGGTAAGTAGGTACAATGTGAAAGTAATTCTTGAATTAAGTAGCAAAAGCGAAAAACTCCGTTTTAAGGCTTATGAATTTCTTGAACGTTACAAAGTGGTGATAGAAGATGGTTTTGATGATGGTTTGATTTGGGAGTTTTACCACGAACGCGAAGACAGTGGAAAAGAAATTTGTCGAATTTATGCTGAACTCAAAGGTGTTGATTTTCACAGGCAAAACCAGTGGCCGGAAATCTTCAATTTCTTTATCGAAAACATGTCGAAACTGGAAGAGAATTTTCTTTCAATCCGCGATTTGCTTCTGGAAGAATTAAAAACATAAAGAAAAATTACAAGCTTGTGATTTTTTAACCTCTTTTCCCGACTAACACATAAAAGAACAAACCAAAAATGAACGACGATAATCTAACGGGGGAGTTTCTTGAACTGGTTGAGCAACACAAAAAAATGATTTATAAAGTGAGCCATATGTATTGTGATTCGGAATCCATGCGCATGGACATTTTTCAGGAAATTGTGATCAACTTATGGAAAGCATACCCAAAATTTAAAGGAAAGTCAAAAATTAGTACATGGGTTTACCGAGTTTCACTAAACACGGCCATTTCATGGTTTCGTGATCATTCCAATCACAATAATCATATCGAATACACAAATCTGATCCCGGGCTTTGAAGAAGAGAATGGGACTACTGAACTTCAGGATAAGATATACAACGCCATTGAACACCTTGGAAAAATTGACAAAGCTTTGATCCTGCTTCAATTAGATGGTTACTCGTACGACGACATTTCTGAAATTATTGGAATTACAAAAACAAACGTTGCAACAAAGCTTAACCGTTTAAAGCTCAAACTAAAAGATCATTTATCGAACAATTAAATCTCAGGTCATGGAATACAACGAAATTGAAAAACTCTGGAATAAATACGACGAAAAGCTGAACACGCTTACCACAATGAATAAACTGGTATTAACAAAAACCATTGCACAAAGCTCTCAAAAGACGATCAACTGGCTTCAGTACCGGAATTATTACAGTATAATATTGGTTCCTTTAATGTTAATATTTCTTCTTCATCCTTACTTAATCCCATTTAATCCTGACATTAAAATTATTGCGGGTACTCTACTTCTGCTGACATTTATCGGATATTCTATCTGGCATTTTATATCTGGGATCAATCAGCTAAAGAAAGTCGATGTTGTAAATGATTCGGTTATTGAATCGGTAAACAAGATCAATCGATACAATACATCAGGAATCAACCGGATTAAAGCACAAATAATCTCCGGCCCCATGCTTTTAGCTGCTCTTTTATTAATTGTCTGGGACAAACTTACATTCAACCCGAATTTTTTCGTGGCAGTGGCTGCTTTAGCCTTCGCCAGCTTCCTTTTTGCAAAGAGACATTTAAATCAACACAAACAGCGGATTGAAAAGTTGTTGTCTGATGTGGAAGAGCTTAAATATTATAAAGATTGACATTATAAAAATGGCCGACTAAATGCCGGCCATTTCGTTTTTATCGTTTTAAAAGATTCTGATTTTAATCGATATCAAATCGATCCAGATTCATCACTTTATCCCAGGCTGCTACAAAGTCTTTTACAAATTTTTCTTTGTTATCGTCCTGTGCATATACTTCGGCGTAAGAACGCAGGATAGAATTAGAACCAAATACCAAATCGGTTCTTGTTGCTGTCCATTCCACTTTTCCGGTTTTACGATTGCGGATATTGTATAGTCCGTTTCCGGTTGGCTCCCACACATAGGTCATGTCCGTAAGATTTACAAAAAAGTCATTGGTCAATGCCCCTTCTTTATTTGTAAATACACCATGTTTAGTCCCTCCGTAATTAGTACCCATCACACGCATTCCGCCTAACAAGACTGTCATTTCAACGGCAGTCAGCCCCATTAACTGTGTACGGTCAAGCAGTAATTCTTCCGGGCTTACCACATAATCTTTTTTCAGCCAGTTCCGGTAACCGTCAGCAAGTGGTTCAAGCGGAGCAAAAGAAGCTGCATCCGTCATTTCATCAGTTGCATCTCCACGCCCCGGTACAAAAGGAACTTTCACATCAAATCCGGCATTTTTAACTGCTTGTTCTACACCAACATTTCCAGCTAAAACGATGGTATCGGCAACACTGATTCCAAATTCTTTGGCAATAGGTTCCAAAACAGACAATACTTTTGATAAACGTTCGGGTTCGTTACCTTCCCAATCTTTTTGCGGAGCAAGACGTATACGTGCGCCATTGGCACCGCCTCTGTAATCAGAACCTCTGAACGTTCTTGCACTGTCCCAGGCAGTAGCAACCATTTCGGCTAAACTTAAACCTGATTTTGCAATCTTTTCTTTTACAGCATCAACATCATAATCTTTTTTGCCTTTAGGAACGGGATCTTGCCAGATTAAATCTTCCTGCGGTACATCAGGGCCAAAGTACCTGTCTTTTGGTCCCATATCACGGTGTGTCAATTTAAACCAGGCACGTGCAAATGCATCAGAAAAAGCATCAAAATCATTCATAAATTTTAATGAAATTTCCCTGTAAACAGGATCCTCTCTCATCGCCATATCGGCATCGGTCATCATTGGATTATGACGAACAGAAAAGTCTTCTACATCTGCAGGTTTATCTTCTTCTTTAATATTTATCGGTTCCCACTGATGCGCACCTGCCGGACTTTTTACATTTTTCCATTCGTGACCGAATAACATTTCGAAATATCCATTATCCCATTTAATCGGATTTGTTGTCCACGCTCCTTCCAATCCACTGGTTACTGTATATCTTCCTTTTCCTGATTTATGCGGATTCTTCCAACCCAAACCTTGTTCTTCTACATCAGCAGCTTCCGGATCAGGGCCTAACAAACTTGCATCGCCGTTACCGTGTGTTTTTCCAACGGTATGACCACCGGCAGTTAATGCAACCGTTTCTTCGTCGTTCATGGCCATTCGGGCAAATGTTTCGCGTACCTGAGCGGCTGTTTTTATTGGATCAGGTTTCCCATTTACTCCTTCAGGATTTACATAAATCAAACCCATTTGTACAGCAGCCAACGGATTTTCCATAGTCTCCGGTTTATCAACATTTTCGTATCTCTCATCACTGGGTGCCAGCCATTCTTTTTCAGCTCCCCAGTATGTGTCTTTTTCAGGATGCCAGATATCTTCACGACCAAAAGCAAAACCAAAAGTTTTTAATCCCATACTTTCATAGGCAATCGTTCCTGCCAGAATAATTAAGTCGGCCCAACTTACTTTGCTTCCATATTTTTTCTTGATAGGCCAAAGTAAACGTCTTGCTTTGTCCAGGCTAACATTATCCGGCCACGAGTTTAGTGGTGCAAAACGCTGGTTTCCTGTACCTGCGCCACCACGCCCATCTGCAATCCGGTACGAACCAGCTGCATGCCACGCCATACGTATCATTAACCCGCCATAATGTCCCCAATCTGCAGGCCACCATTCCTGGCTGTCTGTCATTAAATCATGAAGATCTTTTTTTAACGCTTCAACATCTAATTTTTTTACTTCTTCACGATAATTGAATTCCTTTCCCAGGGGATTGGTTTTGGTATCATGTTGATGCAGAATATCAAGATTAAGTGCATTAGGCCACCAATTCATTACTGAGGCGCCGGTTGCGGTATTACCTCCGTGCATTACAGGGCATTTACCTTCACCATTTGAACCGTGTGATTTGTTCTGATCTGAGTTATTTTCCATTTTTAAAAATTTTGAAAGTTTTATGAGATAAAAATAAAATTATCAATATTTATATTTTTTATGTGTTTATAGTTTTTGATTATATTATATATCTTCTACTTTTTCATTACGCTTTTGAATCAAAAAAGGTACAGCCTTCTTTGTTCAAATGTTGTATATAGATTTCAGGATTTTTAACATGAGGTGTGTTTTCACAACAAAAATCATCAAATATGTTAGTGCATTGGTTATATCTTCACACAGTTAAAAAACAGAATAGCAACACTGATATGTCTGCAATTACTACGAAGATTGATTATCAAACTGCAATCCTGGAGATTTACCAGACGATAAAGAAAGAGAAGAACAAAGGAGAAGTTGCTCAGTACATCCCTGAACTGGCTAAAGTCGACCCGGAAAAATTCGGAGTTTATCTTTCCACCATTCAAAATGAGGGATTTGGAGCGGGTGATTATGAAACCCGATTTTCGATTCAAAGTATTTCAAAAGTGCTGTCATTAAGTCTTGCTTACAGTATTCTTGGTGATAAAATATGGGGACGCGTGGGAGTTGAACCTTCAGGAACCCCTTTTAACTCATTGGTACAGCTTGAAACTGACAATGGAATTCCAAGAAATCCCCTGATTAATGGCGGTGCACTGGTAATTTGTGATATGCTTATCAGCGAATTAAAAGATCCGATCGCTGATTTTATCAGCTTTGTCAGAAAACTGAGTGGAAATTCGCAATTAAATTATTCGGTTGACATCGCCCGATCTGAAAAATCTGTTGGCTACAGAAACGTCGCTTTGTGTAATTTTATCAAATCGTTCGGGAATATACACAATGAACCGGATGTCGTTCTGGATTTCTACTTTAATATGTGCTCGCTCGAAATGAACTGCAGAGAATTGACTCAAACCTTTATGTACCTTGCCGATACACATCACATCGCGACATCTGACAAACCTTTGCTTAATATGAGCCAAACCAAACGCTTGAATGCATTGATGCAGACCTGTGGCTTTTACGACGAATCAGGGGAGTTTTCTTTCAAAGTAGGATTACCGGGGAAAAGTGGTGTTGGAGGTGGAATTGTGGCTATTCACCCCGAGAATTATTGTATCGCAGTCTGGAGTCCAAAACTGAATAAACATGGAAATTCGTATCGGGGAATGAAATTTCTGGAACTGTTTACCACCAAAACCGAATTATCTATCTTTTAACAGCTTATTAAAAAAAGAGCCGAACTCCTTTCGAAGAACGGCTCAACAATTTATATTTTCTTATTTTAAAGTGCCTTAAAGAAATCGTTTCCTTTATCGTCTACAATAATAAACGCTGGAAAATTCTCCACTTTAATCTTGCGCACTGCTTCCATACCTAATTCAGGGAAATCAACCACTTCAACTGATTTAATACTGTTTTTGGCCAGGATAGCTGCCGGTCCTCCTATCGAACCAAGGTAGAATCCACCGTGTTTTTTACAGGCATCGGTTACAGCTTGCGAACGGTTTCCTTTTGCCAGCATAATCATCGATCCACCGTGATCCTGGAATTCATCTACGTAAGGATCCATACGTCCTGCTGTTGTTGGACCAAAACTTCCAGAGGCCATTCCTTTTGGCGTTTTTGCAGGTCCGGCATAATAAACCGGATGATTTTTGAAGTAGTCAGGCATCGGTTTGCCGTCATCCAGCATTTTCTTTATCTGGGCATGTGCAATATCACGGGCAACGATCAAGGTTCCGTTCAGGTTCAAACGGGTTTTAATCGGGTATTTCGAGAGTTCCTTCAAAACTTCTTCCATGGGTCGATCCAGATCAATATCAACAGCAGGTTGCATCGATGGCGCTTTAGATGGAAGGAAACGTGCCGGATTCTTTTCCAGTTGCTCAAGGAAAATTCCGTCTTCAGTAATCTTTGCTTTAATATTTCGGTCGGCACTGCAACTTACTCCCAAACCAACGGGGCACGATGCAGCATGACGCGGCAAGCGGATCACGCGAACATCATGAACAAAATACTTGCCTCCAAATTGTGCTCCTACTCCACTCTCCTGACAAATCCTGGTCACTTTTTCTTCCCATTCCAGATCGCGGAAAGCCTGACCACCTTCGTTGCCTTCTGTAGGTAAATGATCAAAATAACCTGCTGATGCTTTTTTAACTGCTGAAAGTGTAGCTTCTGCAGAAGTGCCTCCAATTACCAAAGCCAGGTGGTAAGGCGGACAGGCAGAAGTACCCAGATCCATGATCTTATCCTTTACAAATTTGGTCAGGTTTTCTTCAGTAAGAAGCGATTTTGTTTGTTGGTACAAGTATGTTTTATTTCCAGAACCACCTCCTTTCGTAATAAACAGGAATTCATATTTATTCCCTTGTTCGGCATAAATATCGATCTGTGCCGGTAGATTGGTTCCGGTGTTCTTCTCTTCAAGCATAGTAAACGGAACAACCTGCGAATATCTAAGGTTTTTCTCTGAATACGTTTCAAATATTCCTCGTGAAAGATGCTCAGCATCATTCGCACCAGTGTATACATCTTCACCTTTTTTACCAATAACAATGGCAGTACCGGTATCCTGACAGGTAGGAAGTTCTCCTTCTGCCGAAACAACCTGGTTCATTAACATGGTATGTGCCACAAAACGATCGTTATCTGTTGCTTCCGGATCTTCCAGAATTGATGCAAGTTTTTCGAGATGAGTTGCCCGCAAATAAAATGAAACATCGGTAAAGGCTTCTTTAGCAAGCACCTCCAGCCCTACAGGATCAACTTTAAGAATTTTACGGCCGTCGAACTCAACCGTTGAAACATAATCTTTGGAAATCTGACGATATTCGGTAGTATCTTTTAGAATTGGAAACGGTTTCTGGTACTTAAAATCTGACATTTTAATACAGTTTAATTTATAATGACCAAAGATAAAACTATTCGTTGGTTTGACTCCGTATTTGGCAGGAACATTCACTTGCTTTTATGCTTAATTAATGTTTATTTCTCTGGCTCATCAGGATATACTTTCATATTATATCATGTTCATAATAACAAAACACTGTTAATAAGATGGATAATAATAATTTGCGTGTTAAATAGAGCGTCTTAACTTTGAGGTTGTAAAAAAACAAAAACGATAAAATGAACTGATGAGTGGATTTGATTTTGCTGTTACAAGGCAAAATAATCACTTTTTAATTTCTTTTAACCGCGTCACTTATTTGCATTTTTTTAGTCGCTTTTAATGGCCGGTTTGTAAATAGTGAATTTCTGATATTGATTAATTGTAATTATTTTATGTGTGTTTAGTTGAATTTTCTTTTTCAGACTTAACATAAATTATTTGCTCATCAAGTTAATAACTTACGTTTATTGGAAGTGTTTTAAAAAGGGATAAACTAAAAGATAATTTTATGGGGAATTTGCTGTGTGCATTCTTGCTCACTTTCACTCTCATAAATGTCAACCCAATCCAATCAAAGCAGGCTCAGTCTAATCCGACTGAAAATAATAGTCTCCTCTCCGAAAGCATATTTGCAGTTGACGATAATTATCTGATGCTAATCGATTGCAATACTGATGTTTTTGTTGGTAATTTACTTGACAATGACAAAGCCGATGATGTTGCAAACATGGAAGTTGCATATGTTGTGGCACCAAAGATTGGTTTATTCTCTTGTGGGCCTGCAGGGAATTTTGTTTATATCGTTCATGAATATTTTGATGGTATTGTTGAATTCAGGTATCGATTACAAAATAAACTGAATCATGATCTTTATTCGGATGCAAGTGTAAAAATTGCAATCAGAAGAGACAGTGATTGTGATCATATTTACGATCTGGTGGATCTGGATTGTGATAATGACGGTATTTTAAACTTTCATGAAGGATCGGGAGAAATTGATACTGATAAAGACGGTATTCCTGACTCATTCGATATAGACTCAGATAATGACGGCATCACTGATTTGGAAGAATGGCAAAATGAGGCATCTGCAATCACTCCTTCACTTACCGACGTAAATGCTGATGGCTGGGACGATGCTTTTGACTCGAATTATGGCGGAGATTATTATGAACCCGTTGATACCGATCAGGATGGCATACCTGATTTTCAGGATTCTGATTCGGATAATGATTTGATAAGTGATTTTGAGGAGGCACTTGATCCCGACTCCAGAACGGGAGGTTACACATTGCTGGGTTTAGATTGTGATAATGACGGACTTGATGATTTTTTTGACACCATAAGTTGTTGTGCCTATCAAGCGTTAACAATTTGCAGTTCAGCTGACTTACCTGATTCAAATGGTGATAAAATAAGAGACTGGAGAGATCCTTATAATTCACTCAGCCCGGATATGGATCAACATTCAAAAACCGTTATAGAGGAAGCCTTTGTTTATCCAAATCCAGTTAACGAGTCATGCACTGTTCTTCTTGAAAACCTGCTAATAACCGCAGGTCAGCATATCGATGTTAAAATATATTCAACAACAGGAGCTTTGCTTTACTCCGGTATTCAACAATCAAGTACTTTTAATTTGAATTTTAGTCGGTTTCCGCAAGGTATTTATCTTTTTCGGGCTTATACTGATTCCCGCTCTTTCCGCGCCTCAATTATTAAAAATTGATTGAATTAAATTAGCAGCTTTGTAATTACATGAATATTATTTGGTTTGTATTACAAACTTGTTTAATTTTACAAACAAAACAACTTAAATGGAAAAAAAATCATCTAACAACGAAATGACCAACAGAGAACTGCTTAATACGTTGAAAACAGCCATAGCTACTTCGAAGCGATCCTTATACGACGATGGGATCCTACTTATTTTATGGGGAACTTCCTTTACAATCGGATTTTTTCTGATGTATTATAAATCCATTCAGATTGTGGTTTGGTGGGAACGAAATATTATTGATACACTAAATATACTGGCAGCTATTTTCCTGATTGGGTTCACCCTGTATTATCTGTATTTTCGTAAACCAAAGTACCGTACCTACACTGCCATTTCAACACGTTATGTCTGGATCGGAGTAATTATCGCTCATAATTTAAATGTGATTGTTACAAAAGGTTTTCTACAGGAAGTCAATTTTGCGTTAATTCATCCTTTGCAAATGGTATTGCTTGGCTTTGCACTTTTTGTCACCGGAGGTATTTACCGATACAAGATATTATCAATGAGTGGTCTGATTATGTGGATTGCAGCGTTAATATGCTCACGTTTCGAATTGGCCGACCAATACCTGATCCGGGCAATTGCCAACTTCGTTTGTTTTGTTATTCCCGGGATTTTAATGTACATGCAAAGTAAAAAACCTGTTCATGTTTAAAGATCTCGATCCAATACTTCATTCACAGGTACGATTAGCCATTATGACCATCCTGCTGCCAATAAAGTCGGCCGAGTTTTCCTACTTGCTTGATAATATTGAAACAACCAAAGGAAATCTGAGTTTTCAGATTTCCAAACTTCGGGAAGCCGGTTATATCAAAGTAGTAAAATCTTTCCGGAATAATTATCAGCTAACAACTCTCCATATTACCCCAACTGGAATTGATGCGTATGACCAATATATCGAATCGATTTCAGAATATTTTAAAAAATCAGGAAAGCTCTGAATCAATACTGTAGAAAAGACTGATCCGTAGTATTTTGAAACGGCTGTCATAATCCACAAATTTCTCCCCCATTTTCATTAGCTTTGAGCAAATCATAGACCGACTTTTAATGAAAACAAGTAAAATTTTAATCGTTTTGCTATCGTTTCTGACGATTGGTGTAAATGCAGAAGTAAAACTTCCCAAGATTTTTAGTTCCAACATGGTATTACAGCAAGGTATAGAAATACCTGTTTGGGGATGGGCAAGTGCAGGAGAAGGAGTTAGTGTGAATTTGAACGGAGTAGATGTTCGCACTACCACTGACGAGAATGGAAAGTGGATGGTAAAGTTGCCAGCACAAGAATACGGGGGGCCTTTTACTCTTTCCATTCAGGGTGAAAATAAGATCGTATTTACAAATGTAATGATAGGCGAAGTTTGGGTTTGTTCCGGTCAATCAAACATGGAATGGCCCCTGATCAATGCAAAAAACGGAGAAAAGGAAGTAGCCGAAGCCAATTATTCAAATATTCGCTTGTTTACCGTTCCTAAACACGTTGCTCAATTTCCTGAAGATGACATCGAAACCGGTGAGTGGAAAGAATGTACACCGGCGAATGTACCAAACTTTTCAGCTGTTGGTTATTTCTTTGGAAAAAACCTGCACCATAAACTAGATGTTCCTATCGGGTTAATTCATACTTCGTGGGGAGGTACTGTTGCTGAAACCTGGACAAGTCCTCAAATGATTGAAACTGATCCTGACTTTAAAGATCCAATGATAGAATTACAGCAATTGGATCTGGCTAATTATCGAAAACAGAAGGAAGCTGAAATCCGGAAGTTACTGGGTGGTGAAATTCCAACCGAAGATGCCGGAATGAAAGATGGAAAAGCAATTTATTCGGAACCGGATTTGAATGATTCGGACTGGAAAACTATTCAATCGCCGGGTTTATGGGAAAGCCAGGGATACATCGATATTGACGGAATTGCATGGTACCGTAAAGAACTGGATTTAACCAATGATCAGGCACAGGCAAGCATGAGTCTGCATCTTGGGAAAATTGATGACGCGGATATCACCTTTTTAAACGGGATTGAAATTGGAGAAACCAACCAGTACGATAAGGAAAGAGTATACACCATCGATAAAAAGTACCTGAAACCAGGGAAAAATATGATCGTTGTACGTGTGGATGATACCGGAGGCGGAGGCGGAATGTACGGAAATCCGGAAGACCAGTTTGTTGCAATAGGAAAAGAAAAAATTGAATTATCGGGAGACTGGAAATTTAAGATAACAAAAGCAGTACTTCAGTCAGTCGATTTGGGACCAAACTCTTATCCAACCTTGCTTTATAATGGAATGATCCATCCGCTTGTTCCTTATGGAATTAAAGGTGCCATATGGTACCAGGGCGAATCGAATGCTGACCGCGCCAAACAATACCAACGCATTTTTCCAAATCTGATTACTGACTGGCGCAATCACTGGAATCAGGGTAATTTTTCTTTTCTGTTTGTGCAACTGGCCAATTATATGAAACCAACAGAATTACCGTCAGAAAGTACATGGGCCGAATTACGTGAAGCACAAACAATGGCACTTGAGTTGCCGAATACAGGAATGGCTTCTGCCATTGACATTGGCAATGCCGATGACATTCATCCACGCAATAAACAGGATGTTGGGAAAAGATTGGCACTAAACGCGCTTAAGGTTACTTACGGACAAAATGTGGTGAATTCAGGCCCGATGTTTCAATCGGTAGAATTCAAGGATGGTAAGGCTTACATCACATTTAAGGAAGTTGGATCAGGATTGGCCGTTAAAGATAAATACGGCTACGTGAAAGCTTTTACCATGGCAGGAGCCGATCGCAAGTTCTATTGGGCAAAAGCCCGGATTATCAATAAAAATACGGTTGAAGTTTCGAGTGGTTATGTTCCTAATCCGGTAGCGGTACGTTTTGGCTGGGCAGATAATCCTGATGATCTGAATTTGTATAACCTGGAAGAACTGCCTGCCGTGCCTTTCAGAACAGATGACTGGCCAGGAATTACAAAATAGAAACGTATTAAAAAATCATCGAACCAAACAATTTATTGATCAATAAAAAGTTGATTATGTAATTGGTTTTTTAGATTTGCGCGCATGAAGCAACTTTATATCCTTCTACTACTTATTTTTCTTGGTTACGGCAGTTTTGCCCAAAGCAATAATGCCACATTAAAAGGAGTCCTGAAAGATTCAAAAGGAATCCCGATTGATATGGTAAATATTGTATTAAAAGAATACCCCACTCTTGGAACTACTTCCAATGCAAAAGGTGAATTCTTGCTTCGTATTCCTGCCCAAAAGAAGCTCACAGTTGTATTTTCGGCACTGGGTTATAAAACGTTTCAGGACAGCATTTATGCCGGAACTGAGGAGACGATAATCAAGAACATTGAAATGCCTGAGCAAAATCTCGAACTGGCAGAGATCATTGTAAGAGAACAACGGCGATCAGGAGGAAACCTGACCAGCATCGATCCGAAGGTAATAAATGTAATTCCCAATGCTTCAGGGGCTTTGGAAACCATGCTAAAGACACTGCCGGGTGTTTCATCAAATAACGAGTTAAGTTCGCAGTACACTGTTCGTGGCGGGAATTTCGATGAAAATATGGTTTATGTGAACGATGTGGAAGTCTACCGCCCATTCCTGGTTCGGGCTGGCCAACAGGAAGGTTTAAGTTTCGTAAACAGCGATATGGTTTCTACCATCGATTTTTCTGCCGGCGGTTTTAATGCCAAGTACGGAGACAAAATGTCTTCGGTGCTCGATATCAAATATCGTAAACCCAGTGATTTCAGGGGATCAGCCTCTGTAAGCATGTTAGGTGCAAGTGCACATTTCGAAGATGTGGCTTTGAAAGGCAAACTAACTCACATTACCGGAATCCGATATAAAACCAACAAATACCTGCTTGGTAGTCTCGACGAAAGTGGTGAATACGATCCTCGTTTCCTTGATGTTCAAACGTATATCAGTTATCAGTTATCAAATAAAGTTGATCTTTCATTTTTGGGCAACATCGCTCAAAACCAGTATAATTTTATTCCGCAAACCCGCGAAACCACCTTTGGAACCTGGCAAGCCCCATTGAATACAAAGATCTATTTTGACGGTCAGGAAGTGGATGATTTTCAAACATACCTGGGAGCATTAACCGTTAATTATCATCCTAATTTAAATTTGAACCTTAAATTCATTGCTTCAGCTTACCATGCCAAAGAAAAAGAAACATACGATATCCTGGGCGAATATTACCTGAACCAACTGGAACGTAATCTCTCTTCGGAAGAATACGGCGACAGTATATTAAATTTAGGGGTTGGAGCGTTTTTGAACCATGCACGTAACTACCTGAATGCGACGGTTTACAGTTTTTCACACAGAGGTGCCTACAACTCAGAAAATCACCTGGTAAACTGGGGAGTTAAATTTCAGCATGAAAAAATAGATGATCAGCTTAACGAATGGATTTACCGCGATTCAACCGGTTATTCAATCCCTTACAGCGATACCCAGGTTTTGTTGTGGCATACAATCAATGCGAAAAATACTCTGAGTTCAAACCGATTAACCGGATTTATCCAGGATACTTGGAGTGTGCCAATCCTGTCTGGTGATTTGTACATTAACGGAGGGGTACGTTTTAATTACTGGGATTTTAACCAGGAATTACTGGTTAGCCCCCGATTTACCTTGAGCTATTTTCCCGAATGGGAAAAGAAAATGTCGTTCAGGCTTTCAGCAGGTATTTATAATCAATCGCCATTTTTTAAAGAGCTAAAAAACAGCAACGGGTCAATTAATTACCAGTCAAAAGCGCAAAAATCTTTCCAGGTAGTGGCAGGTTCCGACCTTATTTTTACAGCCTGGGATCGACCTTTTCGTTTCACCACGGAAGCCTATTACAAAAACATGTCACGCTTGGTACCCTATCAGGTTGATAATGTGCGCATTCGATACCTGGCCGAACAGGAAGCTGTTGGATATGCAACAGGACTGGATATGAAAGTCAACGGCGAATTTGTAAGTGGGTTGCAATCGTGGGTCAGTCTTTCTTTTTTAAAGACAGAAGAAGATATTTTGAATGATGGACATGGCTACATTCCACGCCCAACTGATCAGACTGTTAATTTCAGTTTGTTCTTCCAGGATTATCTTCCCGGAAATCCGACATATCGAATGCAACTTTCAGCATTTTATGGATCACGTCTTCCAACTGGTCCGCCCAACGGCGAACGCTACCAGGATGTTTTCCGGATGCCTTCTTACCGACGAATTGATATTGGATTTTCAAAAGTTTTTATCAGTCCTGCACAGCCATCGGAGAACAGATTATTCAAAAATATCACAGATATGTGGTTAAGTCTGGAAGTATTTAACCTGCTCGACATCAATAATACGATCTCCTATTTTTGGGTTTCCAGTATTTATGGCGATCAGTTTGCAGTTCCAAATTACCTTACCGGACGAAAATTAAACCTTCGGTTAACCGTTAAGTTTTAAAACTTTCAGCGAAATAAAAATATTCGATTAAAACTAAATGTCTGAGAACCAAATTCAATATTTTTAATCCGGCATAATATTACTTTTGATATCGAGTTTCACCAAATTTGATTGTATGAATCTGACAATGTACCAGGTTGATGCCTTTGCAGAGGAAGTCTTTCAAGGCAATCCGGCTGCAGTGATACCACTCGACGAGTGGCTTCCCGACGATACCATGCAAAAGCTGGCAATGGAAAATAATCTTTCCGAAACCGCTTTCTTCTGCCCTTCTGAGCAAGGATACAAGATTCGTTGGTTTACTCCACTGGCAGAAGTAGCTTTGTGTGGGCATGCCACCCTTGCGAGTGCACATGTACTTTTTCATCACCTTGGTTTTCCTGAAAATGAAATTCATTTTGAATCGCAAAGTGGGTTGCTCCTGGTAAAAAAAGATTTGGATAGAATTGTTTTGAATTTTCCGGCATCGAAAGTTGAATCGAAATTCATGCCTCCCAGCCTTAAAACAGCATTCGGGGTTCATCCGCAGGAAGCATTTGTTGGAAGAGACGACATGATGTTGATCTTCAAAAAAGAAGAAGACATTCTAAACCTGGCACCGGATTTTTCTAAAATTATTGAATCGAATGTAAGAGGAATTATCTGCACTGCCCGTTCAGAAAAATACGATTTTGTATCGCGCTTTTTTGCACCGGCTGTGGGAGTAAACGAAGATCCGGTAACAGGCTCGGCACATACCATGTTAATTCCGTATTGGGCTAAACAACTGAAAAAATCCGAGCTAACTGCCAAACAAGTTTCCAAACGCAGTGGAATACTTTATTGCAAAGATCTTGGCGATCGGGTTGAAATTGGCGGGAAAGCAGTTACTTATCTGGTTGGACAAATTGAATTATAAAACCATGAATGATCCATTTGGGGCGGCTATTTACGACTATTTAAAAAACGGGAAAGCGCCTGACATCCGGGTTGATTCAAATTATACCGAAGATGAGAGTATTCCTGTAGCCTGGTTTTTCAGAACCTTTGAAGAAATGCCTGCTATTGAAAAAAAAGCATTGGAATTATGCAGAGGTACTGTCTTAGACGTGGGAGCTGCTGCTGGCTGTCATTCGTTATTTTTACAACAAAATGACGTGGATGTTACTGCCCTGGAAAAGTCTGAACTGGCGACAAAAGTACTACGTGAACGAGGTGTCAAATCGGTTATTCAATCCGACATTTACGAATTTCGCAATCAAAGCTATGATACCATATTACTGCTGATGAACGGTACCGGAATTGGAGGGACATTAGCAGGTTTGAAGATGTTATTTTTCCATTTGAAAAAGCTACTAAACCCAGGCGGACAGATCTTAATTGACTCTTCTGATATCAAATATCTTTTCGAGGAAGAAGATGGATCGATGTGGATTGATCTTGGTTCACTTCAGTATTATGGTGAGATGGAGTATGAAGTGAAATACAAACATCATAAATCAAATTTCGACTGGCTTTTTGTTGATTTTGACACCTTAAAGAAAACAGCTCTTGAAGCCGGACTGAATTGTAAAATGATTCTCAGAGGCGAACATTTCGATTACCTTGCGGCCCTATCTTTTTAAATGCTAAATCCCTTCAAAATTCATACAAAAAACAGAGGCTGTCCTTTCGCAGATTATTTGCATGTGTTCGCAGAATAATTTCCTAAGTTGACAGATAATGTTTCACTCTTTGTGGTGATTTACATAATTTGTAGCTGTTTTCAGTAAAACAGAAACTTTAATTATGAAAGCAATTATTTTGGTCTCATCCATCTTCTACATCTTGGGTCTTAAAATCAGTAATACCATCAATCTGGTTAAACATCAACAATCATCTGTAGAAAAAGTAATTATTCATGAAGCTTCTCCTGTAAAAAAGGAAAAGTCTCTGGATATTACAAAATCAGATCAGGTAAATACAGTACAAGATTCTGCTTCAGGAGGAGGAATGACTGATAAGATTCTTGAATCGAAATAGAATAGATTAATCCGTCCTTTAACAGCGAATATTAGAAAAGGAAATCAGTAGGAATGGTTTCCTTTTTTCTTGTTATGAATCTTATTCTCCTGATGATTTCATAACTTCAGGCAAAAAATTAACCTCATGAATTGTGAAATCACATCGAATGATATACAAATTGAAAGTTGGAACCAACTGGTAGATGAGGTGTACCACGACTCATGGAAACCTTCACTGGAACGTTTCCGCAGCGACTATGCTTTTCGTGGGTTATCAGATGCGCGTTACAGGCTCGAAAACAGCTTTTTGAGAAATTGTGGAAACCGCCCTGAATTGGAATACCACATTCTCAGAAACTTTAGAAAGTACGCGCGAACAACAGACATTAGCCAAACCAGTACACAGCTTCGCTCGCTGGTTTTGGCACAACATCATGGTCTATCTACCCGCCTTCTCGACTGGACATACTCTCCCTTTGTAGCCATGCATTTTGCCACTGCCAACACCGAAAAATACAATATCGACGGTGTAATTTGGCAGGTTGATTTTGTAAAAGTAAATGCACAGGTACCTGATATTTTAAAGTTGCTTCTGGATAAGGAGAAATGCAATGCATTTACTGTTGAAATGCTTGAATCAACTTTTCCTACAGTTCAAAAACTCGACGAAACGATTGGTTCGTGTAATGTTTTATTTTTTGAACCTCCTTCGCTTGACGATCGTATTGTGAACCAGTTCGCCTTACTGTCTCTTATGACAGAAGCAACCGGAATTCTGGATGACTGGTTAATTAAACATCCCGATATGTACCGCAGGATTATTATTCCTGCTGACCTGAAATGGGAAATACGCGACAAACTCGATCAGGCGAATATTACTGAACGTGTACTTTTCCCAGGCCTGGATGGGCTCGCAAGTTGGTTAAAGCGTCATTATCAACCAAAAATGTCTTAAATTGTTACTATAATATATGCATCATTAACTTCTAATTACTGATCATGTCGAAAATAAAAATTAATCGCCGGAATTTCATTAGTGCCCTTGGTTTGGGGACTGCTCATCTGATGTTTTCAAATCCCCTGTACGCCGATACTTCGAAACGTTTATCAGCCGATCCTTTTCAAAAAGTAAAATTGGGAAACTCCGGGATTGAAACTTCTTTACTAGGGATGGGGACTGGTGTCCATGCTACCAACCGAACCAGTTTTCTTACACGACAAGATCACAACAAAAGCATTGAACTTCTGGAATATGCCTATGACAAGGGGATTCGGTATTTTGATATGGCTGATACTTACGGAACCCACCAGGTGTTGGCAGAAGCGATGAAAAAGATGAATAGGGATGAACTCACACTTACCTCAAAAATCTGGACACGGGAAGGCGGAATTCCTGAACCGGAACGTCCTAATGCCGATATCGTTGTGGATCGTTTTCGTAAAGAACTCCAAACCGATGTAATCGACATTGTACAGATTCATTGTATGGTCGACGAGGATTGGACAGAAACTTTGAAACCACAAATGGAAATTCTGGAAAACCTGAAAGCAAAAGGGATCATTCGCGCCCATGGCGTTTCAGTCCATTCACTCGATGCTATGAAAGATGCATTAAAGAGCCCCTGGGTAGATGTGATTCATGTTCGCATCAATCCGTATGGAATTGCCATGGATAAACCCGATCCGGCTGAAGTAGTTGAAGTTATTCACGACCTGCACCGATCGGGCAAAGGAGTTATTGGAATGAAACTAATTGGCGACGGGAAACTGCGTAACGACAGTAAAAAGATTGATAATGCACTTCGATTTGTACTAGGACTGGGAAGTGTAGATATGATGATCGTAGGTTTTGAAGAAAAAGCTCAGATTAGTAACTACGTAGAACGGATGAAAGATGCTTTAAAAGAAATCTAATGCCAATCATAAGAAGACCGTTCGATGTTCCCGGTTGCTAAGTAAGCAGGCCTCCAGGATTTTCAAGACTTCCAGCGTTTCTTCAGGTTTTACGAGAAGTTCAGCTTTGTTTCTAATCGCCTCATACAAATTATCGTAAAAAAGACTGTAATTGCCAGGGATGGACTCAACCAGTTCTTCTACTTCTTCCCCATTTTCTTCGTAAAACAAGGTTCCCCAAAATTCAGGATCTTCCCTGCCTAAATCGTCACCTTTGGGTAAATGCCCGGTTTTCATCAATTCTTCCTGCGGATCAATTCCAAATTTTTGAAAAGTACCATATTCACCGTGAATGATATAACGCGGGCCGGGTTCTTTTACCAGATATGAACATTTCAGAACAGCAGCAAAACCTTTGTATTGTAACCGGATATCGTAATAATCACTCACCGTACCGCCTGTTCTGACAATTTGTAAATGTGCTGTTACCGATTCCGGTTTTCCAAATAAAACAAATGCCTGATCAATCATATGAGATCCCAGGTTGTACAGAACGCCAACATATTCGTCACCTTCTTCTTTCCATGTATCTGGAGCAATATATGTTCTGTACCTGTCAAAGTGCGATTCAAACTCTACCAAACGCCCCATTTGGGCTTCTTCCACAACTTTCTTTACTGTTCTGAAATCGGCATCCCAGCGTCGGTTTTGAAATACAGTTAGTACCACTCCTTTTTCTTTGGCCAGTTTGATCAGTTCTTCCGCCTCCCAGCTTTTCTGTGTTATAGGTTTTTCAACAACAAGGTGTTTCCCCGCTTTAATCGCCTGACTTGCCATCTCGTAATGTAAATTGTCAGGAGTATTCACAATTACCAGTTCAATCTCCGGATCATTCAGGATATCAGTATAATTACGAACGATTTTATTTTCCGGGAAGAGTTCTTTTGAAAGTGACTTTGACCGTTCCAAAACAGAAACTACTTCAAAATTCTTATTCACTTTTAACAAAGGCCCGTGAAATACTTTTGAAGATCCACCAAAAGATGTAAGAGCAGTTTTTACTGGTTTCATTGCGGTAATTTTGTTTTCTGATTTTAAAAGTAATGAAATAAAGGAAGATGATAAAACTTGTTGCAGAACATCTTTTGAACTAACTATTGTATAACACATTACGTTTCATCAAATCAGAATAGATTGTAACTTCGGCTAACAAAAACCAAACTTGAGTTGTCGAATCATGGATAAATTTATCAATAGTTACCTGAATAGCTACAAATGTATGAATCTTGAAACGGGAGATTTTCCGGGGCCATTTCTAACCATTTCGCGTCAGGCCGGGTGCTCTGCACAGCGTATCGCCATCAAACTCTCAAAAATTCTGACCGGTTACAGCTACATGTCGGAAACCAAAACAGATGTCGAATGGAAATACGTAGATAAAAACGTTTTTTCAGAAGTTGTAAACGAAATGATCGACGAGGTAAAAACAGGTGATTACGATGATACCGAAGACGCAATTCAATCGCTTCAACATGTTGAAAAAGCTTTTTCCGATGAATCGATTTATGAAATATCGGATGAAAATCTGATTAAAACACTCAAAGGAGTGATCTGCAGGCTGGCTAACCAGGGACGTACCATTATTGTTGGCAGGTCGGCCGGGGTAATTCTGAAAGATGTTCCCAACAAACTGAATATACGATTGGAAGCACCTGCTGAATGGCGAATTCACCGTGTAATGCAGCTAAGAGATCTGACCTGGTCAGAAGCGGAAAACTACATCCGGACCATGGATACAAAACGTGACACGTTCATTGAAAAAATAATAGGCAGAAAAGCCGAAAACAACGACTTTGATGTGATTTTTAACTATGCTTCGCTGGAAGACGATTACATTGTAGATGCGGTTATTAACATCCTGAAAAACAAAAAAATCATTGCTTCACCCAACGATGATTAGACTATAGAGGAGGCAATTCTTATTTATTTCAATGATAGTTGTACATTTGAAAAAATAATCCGAAAGGAATAAATAATCTAAATCTCACCTTACAAAGGCCTTTCTTCTGGAAGGCCTTTTTACTCACTTCAGATTTTTTTATGAAAAAAGAATCATAGCATGGTGAATATCTGATAAATAGTACTTAATTTGCATCAAGAAATACAACTGTTCTTCACTTTCTAATCCATCGTGATTTATTGTTATCATTTCGAATCGTTCTTCAAAACATGAATTAGTTAAGGCACCGCCAGGTGCCATGTTTTACAATTTAATTTTATTTTTCAATTTTTTATGAAGTTATTTGTTGCAAGGTTAAGCTCTTCAATCACTGAAGACAACCTAAATGAACTCTTCTCTGCATTTGGAGAAGTAAGCTCTGCCAAAGTTGTTATGGACAGAGAAACCGGAAACTCAAAAGGCTATGCTTTTGTTGAGATGCCTAACGATGAAGAAGCCAAAGCGGCGATTTCAGCATTAAATGAAACTGAACTGGACGAAAAAAACATTGTGGTAAAAGAAGCTAATCCACCACAGGAACGTCCTAAAAGATCTTTCAACCGTGGCGGTGGCGGCGGTGGATTTAACCGTGGCGGCGGCGGATTTAACCGCGGCAGCGGCGGCGGTGGTTACGACCGCAGAGGCGGCGGTGACAGATATGGTGATGGTGAACGTCGTGGTGGCGGTGGTTACGATCGCAGAGGCGGTGGTGAACGTCGTGGCGGTAGCGGTGGTTTTGACCGCAATCGCGAAGACAGATGGTAAACAACGTTCAAACGATAAAGAAGAAAGGTGTCCAATGTGGGCACCTTTTTTTATTGATTAGATCACTACTATAATTTCTTTAGCCAGGCTTCTGCTTCAATCAGTTCTGTCTGATCGGCTGTTTTAAGCGCATAGTTAAATCCAGGTTGAATACAATATGATCCGTATTCACCTTTTGTATTCAGGGCCAAATAACCAATCTGGTGTTTCTCATATTCCGGGATTTTTTTTACGATACGCCGAACAGCTTCTTCACAGGCTTTTTGTGGCGACATTCCACCCCGCATTAATTCCACGACCAAAAAAGTACCCAGTGTTTTCATCACCAATTCGCCGGTTCCGGTTGCAACTGCTCCTCCTACTTCGCCATCTACAAACAAGCCGGCCCCGATAATCGGAGAGTCACCTACCCTGCCGGGAAGTTTATACCCCAGCCCGCTGGTAGTACAAGCTCCGGAAAGACGTCCGTTCTTGTCGATGGCAAGCATCCCAATTGTATCGTGATTGTCTTCTGTTACATTTTCAATATTGATTTTATTGCTAAACTGTGCATTTTGCTTCTTCCACTCCTTCCAGGCTTTTTTGCGTTCTTTAGTTAATAGGTTTTCTTTTTTAAAGCCATTCTCAAGTGCAAAATCCAGTGCTCCTTTTCCACTTAGCATCACATGTGGCGTTTTTTCCATTACGAGCCGCGCTACTGAAACCGGATGTACAATGTGTTGCAAATAGGTAACACTTCCTGCTCTACCCTTTTCGTCCATAATACACGCATCCAGTGTCACTTTCCCACTGGCATCAGGTATCCCACCTTTTCCAACGGTTATAACATTCGGATCACCTTCAGGAACACGAACACCGGCTTCAACAGCATCAAGAGAATGTCCACCTTCATCTAATATTTTCCAGGCAGCCTCGTTGGCAGGCAAACCATGTTCCCAGGTTGAAATAACAATCGGGTAATTTACATTTTCTAAACTCAGGTTATTTGAAAATACACGAGGTGCCAACATCAAACCTCCAAATGCAAAAGTGCTTTTAGACAAAAAATTTCTTCTGTTGACCATTTCATTCAACTTTATTCGTTTGAGAAATATTCAAGCGTTTTTCTGTAATTCGAGAATACCTTTGCCCGGGATATAAAACCAAGATACTTGCCATCGTCAATCACCGCAAGGTTAAACCGGTTGGATGTTTCAAATTTTTCTGCCACCGTTTCCATCGTATCTGTAGAAGAAATAAAATACTCGGGCATAAACATTAGATCCTTTATCATAATTGTATCATACAACTCAGGTTCAAAAATCAGATCCTTTATTTTCGATAATTTAATCATTCCTTTTAAAACGCCGTCTTTATCCACCACCGGAAAAAGATTCCGGTCCGACCGTGAAATAGCCTTTACTATGTCACGTAAACTTCCATCCGGCAACAGTTCAACAAAATCATGTTCAATTAGCTTTTTCACTTCCATCGAACGTAAAATTGCCTGGTCTTTATGATGAGTGATCAACTGTCCGGTTTCTGCAAGTCGTTTGGTGTAAATTGAGTGAGGTTCAAATGCCATAATAGTTACATAGGCTACTACTGCTGTAATCAGTAGAGGAACAAACATGCTATAGCTCCCGGTAATTTCAACTGTAAGAAAGATTCCTGTTAAAGGTGCATGCATTACAGCAGCCATCATACCGGCCATTCCGGCAAGTGCAAAGTTACTTTCAGGAACGTTCAAATGGAAAAAAGTATTCAGCGCATATACCAGGAAATAACCTGCAATTGCTCCAACAAATAAGGTAGGTGCAAAAATACCTCCATTTCCTCCCGCACCATTAGTAGCTGCCATTGCTGCTACTTTAAAAATTAAAATCCCTGCCAGCACACCTAAAAGTACATAAGGATTATCTTTCCACGGGAGAAACATAGAGTGATCCAGCAAATCGGTACTGTGATTACTAAAAATAGATGCAATACTGGTGTAACCTTCTCCCCAAAGCGGAGGAAAAATAAAAATCAGCAAACCAAGAATGGAAGTGCCAACCATCAACCTTACAACCCAGTTCTTAATTTTTTTGAAACGACTTTCAAAAAACATAGTTCCGCGGGTAAAATATATACCAAACAAACCGGTAAAAACTCCCAATAAAATATAAATCCAGATGGTACTGATATCAAAATGAACAGCCTGAGGGAATTTAAATAGCGCTGCGTCTCCCATAAAAAAGAAGGACAAAACGGTTGCTGAAACCGCTGAGATGAGTAATGGAATCAGATACGCCATTGTCATATCAAGCATGAGCACTTCTAGTGTAAACACGATACCGGCCATTGGTGCGTTAAAAATACCTGCAATTGCCCCCGCTGATCCGCAGCCAATCATCAACGTAACGTATTTGTACCTTAGTTTAAAAAGACGTGCCAGATTCGAACCAATGGAAGCCCCCGTTAACACAATTGGGGCCTCTGCTCCAACTGAACCCCCAAAACCAATAGTAAGCGAACTGGCTACCATTGCCGAGTACATTTTATGTGGTTTCAGTTTTCCGCTTTTTCTTGAGATGGCATATAATATTTTTGAAACACCATGCCCGATATCGTCTTTAATAAAGTAACGAACAAACAACACGGCCAGCAAAATACCAATAAAGGGATACAGGAGATATAAATAATTGACTCCCATATTTGTTACGTTGGTAAGTTCCTTTGCAATAAAGTGAATCAGGTGTTTTAGAAGTAAAGCAGCAAGACCACTTAAGAGCCCAACGATTATACTAAGAATGTATAAAAACTTCCGTTCGCTTATATTTTTAATGCGCCAGGCAACCAGCCTGATCAACAGCCTTTTCGGTCTTAAATCTTTAAACATGTGAAACATGAATAATTTGTTTTCTGTACCGGGTAAACACGCGTGCACGTGAAATAAAACCCAGGTATTTCCCATCTTCCAATACTGCCAGATTATATCGTCCGGATATTTCAAATTTTTTTGTTACCACCTCCATGCTGTCATTCGGATCGATAAAATATTCGGGCATATACATTAACTCCGTAATTTTAATTTTGTCGTAAAGGTCGTGATTAAAAATCATACTACGTACATCATCCATCTTAACCATGCCCACCATTAACCCATTGTTATCACACACAGGAAATAAGTTGCGGTGATTTCTTGAAATAGCTACGGTAAGATCACGAAGTTTAGCATCCGGTGACAGTACTTCAAAATCGGTCTCAATCATTTTCCGAACATCCATCATTTGCAGAACGTTAGCATCTTTATCGTGGGTTAGCAATTCTTTTCTTCTGGCCAGCTGAATGTGATATACTGAATTCGGGGTGAATGCACGCACAACCAAATATGAAAAGGTTGCAGTTACCATTAATGGTACAAATAAAAGATACCCTCCTGATATATCTGCAATAAGGAAAATTCCTGTTAACGGTGCATGGAGTACTCCTGCGATTAATCCGGCCATTCCGATTAAGGCAAAATTATTAGCTGAAATATCCCTGATACCCAGCTTATTAATGATCATAGCAAACAACATCCCGGTGTTTACTCCCATGAATAAGGTTGGTGCGAAAATTCCACCTATTCCACCTGCTCCAAAAGTTAACGAAGTAGCGACAATTTTTAGCAGAATAACAGCAGCCAAAAGCAACATGGCAACCCAGATTTCTTCGCGAAAAGAATAAAAAAGACTGTTATCGAATAAATAATCCAGATTGCCGGCTAAACAATCATTAATTGCTTCGTAGCCTTCGCCATATAAAGACGGGAATAAAAAAATCAGTGCCCCCAAGCTGACACCTCCAACAACAAGTTTGCTCCTGCTGTTTTTAAGTTTTTCAAACTGATCGCTAAAAAACAGGTACATTTTGGTAAAATAAACGGATACAAACCCGGCCACAATTCCCAAAACAATAAAATAAGGAAGATCACCGAGTTTAAAAGCATGTAGCACCTGGAACGGATATAATACATCCTGACCAAGAAAGAAGTATGAAATAACAACCGCTGTGGCAGATGATAGTAAAAGTGGCACAAGTGAAAAAACCGTCAAATCGATCATGATCACTTCTACCGAGAAAACAATTGCTGCGATGGGCGCCTTAAATATGGCAGCCATAGCACCTGCGCAGGCACAGGCCAGCATAAGTATTGTATTTTTATAATTTAATCGGAATGCTTTTGCCAGCCACGAACCCCAGGCAGTTCCGGTGGCAACTGTGGGGCCTTCCAAACCTACCGAACCTCCAAATCCAACAGTGAGCGAACTGGTTACTACCGACGAATAAAGGTTGTGCGAACTCACTCGTCCTTTTTGCTTCGAAATACTGTGAAGGACATTGGGAATACCATGACGAACCTGGTTGCGAACAACATATTTTATAACGAGTATAGCCAGAAAAATACCCAGAATAGGCAACGCAAAATAAATATAGTTATGAACTTCGCTGGCAACCAGGGTATTTACCATCCGTTGAGTAAAACGAACTGTATTTTTGATTACAACTGCCGCAAGCCCGGAAAGGATTCCAACCAGAATACTCAATACGGTTAAAAAACCCCGTTCGCTAAAATGCTTCAAACGCCAGCGGTGCAAGCGTATCCATATATGATGGTCAATATTCATTACGGAAGGTAAATGTAACAAAACGAAGCGGCACCCAACAACTTTTGCGAACTAAAAACCGAAAGTTTTTGTTAACCTTTAGTTGTTATTTTTGTGATTATGAAAATATTGATTACCGGATTAAATGGTTACCTGGGATCACTCATCTCAAATGAATTAGGTAAACAAGGACACCAGGTTAGTGGAATTAGCCGTTCACTTTTGTATGGTCCTGTTTCAGAACTATCTGTAGCTATTAAATCTGCGGATGTTGTTATCAACCTTGCAGGTGCTCCTATCCTTCAGCGTTGGACGGATAAAAATAAAGATGAAATATACGAAAGCCGGATTAAAACGATAACAAATCTTGTTGCAGCAATTAACCGGCTTAAACCTGAAGATCAACCTAAAAAGTTCATTTCTGCCTCGGCAATAGGAATTTACAAGGCAGGCATAACGCACAACGAAGAAAGTACCGAGTTCGACGACGGATTTTTAGGGATGGTTGTAGGAGACTGGGAAAAGCCACTTCAGAATCTACCAGTCGGTACCCGGAAGATTGTTTTCAGAATTGGGCTGGTGATTGGCAAAAATGCAAAAACAATAAAAAAACAACTACTGCCTTTCAAACTGGGTTTGGGCGCAAAAATTGGTAGCGGACATCAGCCTTTTCCTTTTATTCATGAAAAAGATGTGGTGCAGGCTTTTGTTTGGGCGGTTGAGAAATATGAAGACAACAACACATTCAACCTGGTTGCGCCCGAAAACATTAACAACAAAGAATTTACCACAGCTTTCGCCCAACAATTAAACCGGCCTGCATTCTTTTCTATTCCTGAGTTTGCAATAAAATTAGTACTTGGAAAGGCTTCTGTTTTACTGACACAGTCACCTCAGGTTTTATCCGGAAAAATTCAAAAAGCCGGGTTCCGGTTTAAGTACCCCGACATCAGTTCAGCTTTACAAGAAATTATCGGGTAGATTGCAAAAATGGATTCAGTATTGGCTGGAATTCTTAGATTGCTCAATAGTAAGCCACATTCAAACAAAATCAATACTTGCTAAGTCAACTGCATGTAAAGATCAGAACATCGAATCTCCAAGCCTCTTTTCTTCCTTTTAAGGCATGGATAAATAGCAGAGAAAAGCTATTTTTGAACGGATATCACGGATATTCAGGATGCATGATCCAAAAATCAATCTAAATTAATTCAACCTAATGAAAAGAATTACACAACAGGTATTAACTGCACTCTGTGTTCTCGGTGTACTATCGGGCTATCAGTGCAATTCACCCAAAACATTTAAAGTTCAATTTGATAGCAGTAAAGAAGTTTCAGGACAGAAATTCGCTATCAAAGATATTTCTCCCGGTCTTCCTGAAGACTGGGATGATTACAACTATGTAGTTTTGGAATTTAAATCCACAACATCGCAAAGGTTTCAGCTTGGTTTTACTACCGACTGGGGTTACAACGACCTACGTGTAATGTCGTATGTTCCGAATGGCTGGAACAAATTGGCTATTCCGCTAAAGTTTTACCGCGAATTGCCTGACGCAGCGGTTGATTTGGCTGCCACTTTTAATCAGCCTCGTTATACCGGTTGGGCAAACCTCGGAGGACAGCGGGGACCACTTCATGGCGTTGACTCGATTGGTATTCGCATGCGTGTTCCTATTGGAAATCCAACGATTGAAATTCGTTCTATCGCATTATCGGTTGAAGACCCGGGTGATGTTTATCTCGAAGATGTTCCGGCAGTTGACGAATTCGGACAGTGGAATCTTGGTGACTGGGAAGACAAAGCACATTCATTGGATCAGTTGAAAAGTGAATGGGAAGCAGAAGACAATGAAGTTGTTTCTACCTCTGATTACAACTACTCTAAATTCGGAGGTTATTTGAATGCGCAGATAAAAGGAACAGGTTTTTTCAGAACAGAAAAAATTGACGGCCGCTGGTGGTTCGTCGATCCTGAAGGTTACCTGTTTTTGTCGGTTGGTGTTGACTGTGTAAATCCTGGAGGTGGTGGTAATGCCAAAGAAATTGAAAAACGCCGGAATATGTTTAAAGAACTTCCACCGGAACAATTTACCTACAAACGTATGCGCAGAGGCGAAGAAAAAAGCATGGCTTCATTTGGACAATGGAACCTTTTCCGCAGATATGGCGACGATTATAAACAAAAATCGCGGGACCTTGCCATCAAAAGAATGGACAAATGGGGATTAAATACCATTGCCAACTGGTCAAGCAGCGAAGTTTACGATTTAAACCGCAAAGCTTTTGTCCTTCAGGTACGCGAGATTGGAATCGATTTCAATTTAATGGGACTTGCTGATGTTTATTCTTCAGATTTTAAATCGAACGTCGATCAATCAATCAAAAGCTACGTTGAACAATATAAAAACAATCCATGGGTTCTGGGTTATTTTATTGGAAACGAACCCGCCTGGCTCGAACAGGAAGAAAGACTTTGCGGATTAATTCTCGATGGTGAAGATCGTCCTATTAAAACCGAATTAACAAAATATTTGGCACAAAGTGACACTCCGCAACGACGCATCGATTTTATCCATCATACTTTCCAAACTTTCTTAAGAACCGTAGATGAAGCCATGGAAAAATACGATCCAAATCACCTGAACCTGGGAATCCGTTTTGGAAATGTTTTGGAAATCAATCGTAACATCCTTGAAATATGCAAAGACATTTTTGATGTGCTGAGTTTCAACTGTTATGATTTATACCCCAAAGAAGAGATGATGAATCGCGCGATGGAAATTACAGGTTTGCCAATGATTATTGGTGAATACCACTTCGGAACGGTTGATCGCGGAATGGCACAATCATTATGGCAGGTAAATTCGCAAAAAGAACGTGGAGTGGCTTACCGCTACTACACCGAGAAAGCTTATTCACATCCGGGATTGATCGGAACAGCCTATTTCCAATGGTGCGACCAGGATCTTACAGGCCGCATGAATGACGGTGAAAACTATAACTGTGGTTTAATTGATGTAACAGATCGTCCGTATAAATACCAGGTGGAAGCCATGATGGAAACAGCAAAACGTCTGTTT
>DAOPJR010000021.1:0-10663 GCA_035399765.1 Draconibacterium sp.
TTGCCGGGTCAGAAGGGTTGAATAAATACGTTTTTCCGTTTCTTGAGCTCCACCAATAATCGCTGACAATTGCTATTTTGTCGTTACCCCATGTGATTCCACTGAAACGTTGTTTGGTTTTTAGAATAGAAACCGGTTCTTCAGAGAAAGGCGCATCATATGAAAATACTTCATCACGGAACTCGACTTCTTTTGATGGATCTCCTCCATCTAATGCTTTAACGTAGTACAAACTGGCTGGTTTGTTGTTTCTCCATCTGAGTTGGCGGATTTCTTTTGTTGTGGATGAAAACCCTTGCGGTCTTACTTCTTCCAAAGGAACATTGCGGACTACTTTGATTTCCTTACCATCTTTATCGTAAACGGTTGTTTTTTGAGGGAAACGATCCATAGTTACGATGTATGAAAAGGGCTGATGTGTGGTTTCAATCATCACGTATTCACCATCCGGCGAAAAATCCATGCCAGTATACATTGCGGTTTCCTTCCATAATTTCTGATTGCCTTCCAGATCAATAGTGTATAATGTGGAACGAATCAGTTGCTCGAAGTTGAATTCATCGGCCTTGTCTTTTAAAAGGTCCTGGTATGTCCGGTTTTGTGCTTTCTCTCCATCGCTAACCGAAACCCGTGGCCCGGTAGGTACAGCAGTGGTTTTATCAATTAATTTATGACGATTTTTTGGAACTAATTTAACCAACAGCTTGTCACCTGATTTCATCCAGGCAAAAGGTCTTCCTGTATTGGCATTCAAATTAGCTTCTAATATTTTTTTACTTGTACCGGATGCCACATCCAGAATCCAAAGTTCAACACCATTCTCCGTTGTATTGGAAAATGCTGCCTTGCTTTGATCGGGAGACCATGAGAAATAAGAGATCTGTGGTTCCTGAGGAAGACCAGCGACCTGATTTACTTCTTTATCTCCTACTTTCTGAAGCGAAATATTGGAATAATAGGTTGTACGACTTCCGATATTTGTAACCGGGTTGATTCTTAACCCAGCCAAACGAAGCTCTGTTTCAGAAAGCTCTGCGATACTTTTATACTGGTTTCGTTCCATCAGAACAATGTTCTTTCCGGCATCGTCGAACATTAAAGTTGGAGGAGCGGGAGCATCCATGAGTTCCAGAATTTCTTTAGGTGGCTTTTGATACGTAATATCGACTTGTGCGATAATTGTCCCCGAAAAAAAAGCGAGGAGTAAGAATAATAAAGTGAGTTTTTTCATTCGTGAATAATTCTTTAGTGCTTATTTAACTGATGACGAATTTAATGAATGAGCTTTAATAATAAAACAATATGTTCAAATCGGAAAAACATACAAGCAATTCACGATAGAATAAGGAAGTTATTTAATCGCGAAGTGGCCCATATTCGGATAATGTTTCTCATTATGGGAACGAAGAAAACATACACTAAAATCATAATACACTGATTGTCAGAGAGTAAAAATTTGTGGCTTGGTAGTTGATTTTAATGGCATCAGAAGTTCATTTTATCTTGGTGGAGCGAATTCTACAACTGATTGGTTTTATATTTGGGTTTGTAAAATGTCAATCATCTTATTAAAAAAGCGTCATAAACGTTCTACCATACAAAATAAAAAACCGTTCAGGGGTGAACGGTTTTTTTTATGGGCCCAACTTAAAAAGCGTCACAAACAACTAACTCTACAACTGTTTTTATGCTTAAACTGATTGATATTGCGTCCTTTCACATTGATATTCGTTAAAAGGGTAAAAGGTAACCTGTTGACGATTAATTTATTTTGGGTTTAAATAAAAAAAATAAGTAACACGGATTAGAATCGTTCAATCAGGAACTGATTTTCCAGATCTGAAATTAGCTGCTCATCAGGAGTTCTTTTTAATAAAATATTTTTTCCAAGCAGGTCTTCCGAGAATTCATTATCCATAATCCGAACTTGTTTACAATACTCAAAGGTGAATGTGTAATGTCTTTCATGAAAAGGTTCGAAATTGAAACTTCTCGTTAACTTGTTCTTTTCGAAACTGATACCATCAACAGAACGGGCAAATAACACTGGATAATCAAAAGGATGAAATTCGTTTCCTATAATGCGGATATTTCTGTGGAAAGCAGGCGCATTATCTTCCAACTTTGGAATGATTGGATAGACAGAAATAATGGCTTCACAGAACTGATAAGAACTCGTATTGCACAGGTCATTAAATTTATTGCCCTGAATGAGCACATCACGAACGGCTCCTGATTCGAACCAGCCGTTTGCATCGCCTGAAATAAGTATGGCACTGCCACTGGATTCGAAAACATTGTTTTGAATTACTACTTTCCCGGGAGTGGAAACCAGCAAGCCACGGGCACGACAGCTTTTAAACAGGTTGTTCTCGATCAGTACATCGGGTGACCAGGAGAGGTTTTCCAGGGCGTCGCCTTCTTTCAATGTTGCCGGAATCGGGTTTTTTAACGTGAGAATAAAGTTTTTGGTTCCGTCCATCTGAAAGTCGGTAACTGCACCAAACCCCAGCGAATACATCTCTTCATTTTCAATAAAACTTACCTGATCTCCTTTGTGTCCCCAATTGAGACCCACGCTTTGTTCGTGCATAAAACGGCAACGGAGTTTGTTCGGTGCAATAATAGTCTGCACCTGGACACTGGTTCCGTGCACATTTACCGGATCATCCATTAATCCGGCAAATTCGCAATCCCGGATGATCACTTGTCCTTTGCAGTTCGAGATCTGAATTCCATCGTCACCTCCACCGAAGTATCGATTCTTAGTTGGATTGGGAATAGCACGGTAACCTTCAAAAGTCAGGTTTTCGCTAAACTGTGCTAAAATTCCAAGACCTGCCGCATAATACAGGTTAAGGTTTTGGACTTGGACATTCTTCGAATCGGTTATAAAAATTCCTGCATGAGTCCTTTCATTGTATCTAAAAACCAGGTAATTTCCTTTGGCAGGCTGTCTTTCAAAATTGTTCATTAAACGAAAAATTCCGGGCATGGTTGCTACTGCTTCATAGTATTGCCAGTTCTCACCTAAACAACCATTATCTCCTGTTTGCGGAACGATAAAACGACCTTTTCGGTCGAATTCCATGGTACTGCGCCATTCTTTTCGCTCACGATGGTTCTCATTAAAATAGAGTTTCCCATCTTCAATACTGAAAGGATACTGTTTCTCATCGATGCCAACCTCGATGAAATGTTTGGTAGCCTTCAGAATTTCAGCTTGGGCAGTCAAGGGTTGCTCCCAATCAATACTGATATTTTTTAAGGTTATATTATTGCAATGATCAAAAGTGAATGGTTGCATCTGTTCGTGAAAAATGAGTTGACTCCCTCTTCCATCGATAACCAGATTACTGATATTCTCAAAAAGGAAAGCACAGACCTTTGGATTTATATCAGTAGTATTTGACTCAAAATATTCACGGGTTTGGGCATCTTCGGGATAAAAATGGTATTCGCCCGGAGAGAAGACCAGCACTTTAGGTTGATCGCCTTTCACATCTTCCAGCGCTTTATTGATGTATTTTATGGCATTCTTATCCTTGGTTTTATACAATCCGTAGTCTTTTAGAAAAATGTAAGTTGTATCCTGAGTAAAGGTATCTGCCAATGCGGATTCGGAAATAATGATCAGTAGAAACAGAAAGGCTGTGATTTGTGAAATTCTCATCTTTAAAGCTTTCCTGCAAGATAATTATTTTGTGAGTACACTAAATTCTTTTGTTCAAAAAGATGGTAAACACTCAAATTTAAAGATTTATTTCTGAAGAAATGAACGTAGAATCAGTTACAGGAAAGTCTTTAATTCTTTCAGGCCCTGTGCTTTAATCCAATTGGGATGTTCATCGTTTTCTTCGGCTTTTTCGTGTTCCCATAATATGTGATAAGGGACATGAACTCCGTATCCACCTAATTCCAGAACAGGTTCAATATCCGATTTATACGAGTTACCGATCATTAAAAAATCTTCGGGAAGAATGTCGAGATGTTGAATAAGTTTTTTGTAATCTGCTTTTCGTTTGTTACTCATTACTTCCACATGATGAAAATAATTTTCAAGCCCTGATTTTTTGAGTTTGCGTTCCTGGTCGAGCAGGTCGCCTTTTGTAGCTACAATTAACTTGTAGTGTTTCAGACTCAGGTAATCGAGTAATTCAATAACGCCATCCAGCAAATGAACATCCTGGTTGATTTGGTTTTTACCAAGTTCAATAATTTGCTTCAGTATGTTTAGAGGAATTTGGTTATCACTTATTTTGACGGCTGTTTCAATCATTGAAAGCATAAATGCCTTAGTGCCGTAACCATAATCTTCCAGGTTTTTTATTTCGATGGCAAACAACTCTTTCATGGTTGCCTCCGGCGTACTAAAACTTTTTAATAAATCACAAAACTGCTCTTCGGTTTGCCTGAAAAAGATTTCGTTGTCCCACAGGGTATCATCGGCATCAAAAGCGATTACTTTGAAATTATTTTTCATCTGTCAGGTATCAGGTTATAAGGCGAGAGTTACTACCGTGATTCCGGCACCACCAAAATCCACATGTTCGTCTTTAAAATTACGTACCATGGGTTCTGCGCGAAGATAATCCCGAATAGTTTCCTTGAGAATTCCGTTCCCTTTTCCGTGAAGAATTCGCAATTGTCCCACTTCAAACATGATGGCTTCATCGATAAATTCGGTGATCTTCGAAATGGCTTCATCGACACGTTTACCGCGTACGTCGATATCAGGTTTAAAATTTAATCGGCGTTCCGAATAGTTTTCTCCCAGCACTGAAGGGCGACTGTACTTCTTTTTGTCGAGTTTTTTTGCCTCGTTGTTACTGATGCGTTCTACATTTTCACGACGCATGGTGGTCATTAGCTGTCCAAAAGCAACCACGGCATTTTTTTCGTTGATCTCTACCAGGTCACCAATAGTATCCTGACCTTTTAAACGGACTTTATCCCCGGGACGCATTTCAATGCGTTCTTCCAGTTTTTCTTTTGGAATAGGCTTTTTATGATCTTCCGGACGACGTTTATTACGGTTCTCCTCGCGCTGTTTGAGCTGGTTGATTTTGCCCAGAATTTTTTCATCGTCAGCAGCCGACTTTTTCCCCACTTCTTTTTTTAGTGCTTCCAGTTCTTCACGAGCTTCGCGTGTTTTATCCTTATCCGCCTGCGCTTCTTTTATTTCGCGGATGGTATTTTCAATGCGTTTATTTACGTCTTTCAGCAGAGCGTCCGCTTCTTCTTTGGCTTTTCTCAGAATTTCTTTTCGTTGCTTCTGGATTTCCTGTAATTCGCTTTGGTAACTTTCGGCTGTGTCGTCGAGAATTTTTTCCACCTTCCGGATTTTCATCCGCTTGGTTTCCCAATAGCGTTTGTCGCGGTTGATCTGGCGCAGGTTGCGGTCGAAGTCGATATGATCTTTTCCGACTTTTTCGGTAGCTTTTTCAAGAATATCTTCCGGCAATCCAATTTTTCGGGCAATTTCAAAGGCAAACGAACTACCTGGTTTTCCGATCTCGAGTTGGAAAAGCGGGTTCATATGTTGCGAATCGTATAACATGGCACCGTTCACAATCCCTTCGACGGAGGATGCAAAATGTTTGAGGTTGGTGTAGTGTGTGGTAATTACTCCAAATGTGCCTTGCTGATTCAGGTTGTCAAGAATTGCTTCTGCAATGGCACCGCCCAGCATTGGCTCGGTTCCGGTTCCGAATTCATCGATCAGTACCAGTGTTTTTTCATCTGAATTTCGCACAAAATGTTTCATATTAATCAGGTGCGAACTGTAAGTACTCAGGTCGTTTTCCAGTGACTGCTCATCACCGATATCGATAAAAATCTGATAAAAAATTCCGGTTTTACTGCCTTCGCTCAGAGGAATAAGCATACCACATTGCAACATATATTGCAGCAGCCCGGTGGTTTTTAAACAAACCGACTTTCCTCCGGCATTAGGTCCTGAAATCAGCAGGATGTGTTCTTCATCGGTGAGTTTGATATTTAACGGAACTATCTTTCTGTTTTCCTTCTGAAGTGTTCTTTTTAACAGCGGGTGAATGGCATGGTACCATTCGATGATCGGTTCGTCTCTAAAGTCAGGACGGATGGCTTCGTATTCCACTGCCAGCAATGCTTTTGCCCGGATGAAATCAATTTCGCCCAAAAAGTCGTACGAATAAAAAAGCTCGTCGAGATAGGGACGGATATCGTTTGAAAAGTCAGTCAGAATGCGAATGATCTCGCGGCGCTCGGCGTATTCCAGCTCGCGAATCTCGTTGTTCATTTCCACAATCTCGCTGGGCTCGATGTACGAAGTTTTCCCGGTCGCCGATTCGTCGTAAACAATTCCCTTTAACTTGCGTTTGTTGGCAGCCGAAACCGGTATCACAGCACGTCCGTCGCGGATTGAAACCGAAGCATCTTCTTCCACCCAACCATCTTTTTGTGCTTGTTTCAGGATAGAATGCAGGCGTTTCGACATGTTGGATTGCATGTTAAAAATACTCTTCCGAATTTGTGCCAGTTCCGGCGATGCATTGTCGCGAATCTTTCCGAATTTGTTCAAGATCGTATCAATCCGGTCGTAAATGTAGGGGAAAACCTGAACACCCGAAGTTTTTTGTTTTAAGCGTGGGAAAACTTCTTCGTCCTGTTTCGAAAAGAAGTTTACCACGGCCCGAACAGCTTCGAGCGAGCGTTTCAGATCGAATAATTCCGAAGGTTCGAGAAAACGTCCTTCAATCCTGATTTTTTGCAGCGCTTCACGAAGATCGAAATAATGCGCAGCCGGAAAAGAATCAAACTCCCTTACTATCCGGCAAAACTCTTCCACTTCGCCGAGCTGCGACTGAAGGTTTTCAAAATCAGTTTGAAACCCCATTTCGTCCACCCACTCGCTTCCCATGCTACTGATGCAGCGGGCATGCAGCATTTCACGGATCCGGTCGAAACCGATTTTCACTTCAAAATTATGTGGATAAACGTTGTTCATTGCGGTGCAAAAATACAGTTCAGAGTTGAAAGTTCAAAGTTGAAAGTTCAGAGTTCTGTGATCAGTATTCAGTCGCAGTGATGAGTCTCATTAGCGATTCTCAGAATTCTGCATACTCGGTACCTTCTCCGTGCTTTCTGTAATAATGGAAAAATTCAGGAAGTCCGAAACTTGATGCTCACTATTCTTTTCTTCTGACTTCAGTTCCCCAGGTATTTTTCTCCCAATAATTACCCTGATCATCCCGGAAACTTCCAAAGCCAGTATCTTCAAGTTTTCGTTCTTCACCATTTTCATCTTTAACGGTATATTTTATTTCTTCTGCCTGACTAGAATGGTTATATTCGTTATGGTGATAATTATAGTCAGAACTCGAATTACCTGCTCCTTCTGATAATCCTCCCAATATTGATCTAAAGACGATAGCTCCGATTAGAGCAACTATTAATAAAGGGATGAAATTGTACAGAACAACCATTGTTCCAATAGCGAAAACCGTAAAAACAAATGTATGCAAGATGAAATAATTAGTATAATTTGAAGATTGTAATATCATTAAGGCCTGTATTGCAACAGTTGAACAATAAAATATTATGATAGTTTTTTCTGCCGAAGGGGATTTCCAAAAGATAATCTTAGCAAAAATTCCTATTAATGTAATTGCTGAACCGACAAGAAATACTGCGTACTTTACATATACTCCCTTTCTTTGAAAAGAAAGAAATATGTGATAAAAGCAAAGTATTTGATTAATAATTACTAAACTGAATAAAATAAAATTGATAATCATATAAACAAAACCAACATGATTCCAGCTACAGAAATACGTATCTCCCTTTAAAATTAGAAAATAGTAAATTTCAAGTAAACAAATGGAAACCAACAATATGCCGGGGAAAATAACTAAATTCTTTTTGCGCCAAAAGAGCCTGTAAATAAAAGATATGAGCGACAGAATCATTACACCATAAATATATATCATATTTGAATCCGTATTGATAAGTAGCTTATTACGAAAGTCTGATTTTTTGTCACTTTTCTTTATAGCCGTTTCTTGAATTATTTGGATATAATCCGTGTGTACGTAACATGGATTATTTTTAAACTCTATTTTAGCCCAATTCGACTCAAATCCTAAAACATTAACAGTGTCGCCTTTTGAAATAATGCCTACTACCTTAGAACTTAATGCGGGGGAATCATGTACTTTGAGTTTATTGGCGTTCACTATGTAACGGTTATTACTGAAGGAGGTCATGACAAAAGAAAGGGTACAAAATAGAATTACGAGAACTGATTTCATAACATAGTATTTAAGGTTAGCTTTAAAGACAGATGATTCGTGTTTTGTATAAAGTATACTTGCAAAATTGCATTGCATTTATGCAAACCTGTAAATCAACTTAATAAAGATTCTTTTACTTCTTTTCTATTTGAGTAAAACCATTATGCTTTAAAAGGTTCGTTTTGCGGTTGTTTTTGGTTGTACTGCTTAAATATAACAAAAAACAACAATTTATTTAACTAAATAAATCACATTGTTTATAAATTGAAATTTGCTGCAATAATTGTTCTAATCTGCAAAGGCTTTGGTTTGCATTATTCTTTGAATTTCTCATTCCTGATCGATTCGAGTAACAAAAAAAGCTAAAGATTACACTGGAAACTGTACGCGGCTGACTGACGGGGAGAAACCGCTTCTTCTTACCTCGTTCCCTCAATCCTTCAACTTCTCATTTCTTCAACCAATTTATTATTTGTTATTTTCTTCAAGAAAAAATGTTGCCACTGAAATAATGAAGGCAATTTTTAAAGAATCCAAAAAGAAAGAATCCGATCAATTATCTTTTTTTGACATTCAAATTAAAGAGATTAAATAAAATGGCACAATCAAGCATAGAATGGACGGAGATGACCTGGAACCCGGTAACCGGATGTACAAAGATATCAGAGGGATGTAGGAATTGTTATGCAGCCACTTTTACCCATAGATTAAAAGCAATGGGTATTAAGAAGTACGCTGATGGATTCAATATTCGCATCCATCCTGATTCTTTAAATGAACCATACACATGGAAAAAATCAAAGGTTGTGTTTGTTAACTCAATGAGTGATCTTTTTCATGAAAATGTTCCGGTGGAGTTTATCCAGCAAGTATTTAGAGTGATGAAAGATAATCCTCAGCATGTTTTTCAGGTACTCACCAAAAGAGCTGATGTATTGTTATATTACGATAAAGAAGGTTTATTAGACTGGACACATAATATTTGGATGGGAGTTTCAGTTGAAAACGACTGGAATAAAAATCGAATTGATTTACTTTCACAAACCGGGGCAAGAACAAAATTCCTTTCATGTGAACCATTGATTGGCCCTATTAGCAAAATGAATCTTGAGAAGATTGACTGGGTAATTGTTGGTGGCGAAAGTGGAATAAAAGCCAGACCAATGAAGAAAGAATGGGTAGTTGATATTAAAACTCAGTGTTTAGAAAATGATGTAGCTTTCTTTTTTAAACAATGGGGAGGAAAGAACAAGAAAAAGGCTGGGCGTGTTCTCGAAGGTAAAACCTGGGACGAGATGCCAGAAATAAAGTATTAATTTCAATTTCTTCTTTGGGGCTGATTTGTAATTATACCTAAATCTCTTCCAAGGAAATCTTCATGCTTACGTGCTTAATCTTAATTCGGTTATAGGTATAACTGATGTGTACTAACCCATCCCGGGTTTGAAGGATATCCGGATAGCTAAATTCGCCTTCTTCATGGTCTTCCAGTTGAAAAATGTCTTTCCAGTTTTTTCCGTCTTCAGAATAGTAAAGATCGAGTTTGTTTCTTCCGGTTTCCCATGTGTTGCCGCTTTTTACCGGATTGTTCACCAGTAATTTTACTCCTGACCGTAGTGTAATAGCATCGATTCCGGAGTTCGGGTGGCTGATGTTGGTAGGTTGTACTTCACTCCAACTCAGGCCTTCGTCTTCCGACCAGCTTTCCATAATTACATTCCGATTACTACGCATTAGTGCCTGTATTTTATTCCCTGCATATAGTAACAGTGTAGGCTGAATGACTTTTACTGAGTTGGGCGAAGGAATATCTATTTTAGTCCAGCTTTTACCACCATCTGTTGAACGCTCGATGTGCGATTTCCAAAGTTCGTGCGTAGGTTCGGTACTCGACGGACTTAAAATAACTTCGGATTTTAGCCGGATTGGCTGATTGCGGATTGGCCCGAGAATTCCTTCCGGAAGTCTTTCCGGCGCCGACCAGTTTTGACCTTCATCGTCGGAATACATCACCATTCCCCACCATTCGTTTGGGCTTGGCCCCACTTTATAATACAGTAAAATGCGATTTTCGTTTTCTCTGAAAAGAACCGGGTTCCAGGTTGGATATCTCAGTGTATCGTTTACAATGCCGTCGGCAACCTTTTCAGGTTTTGACCAGTTGCCGTTTTTGTATGCTGAAGTGTAAATACATACCTCGGGATGTCGTTCATGAGGTCCCCCGAAATATGCAAGCAATAAACCATCAGCAGTTTCAAGCAGGGTTGAGGCATGGCATTGAGCATATTGAGTAGTATCGGAAATAAATTCAAACGAAACTACTTCAATCTTTACTTCGTCACTGCTTTTTTGCTGACAGGAATAGACAATCAGTAACGAAATCAATA
>DAOPJR010000021.1:10763-43464 GCA_035399765.1 Draconibacterium sp.
GCACGGTCGCCGTAATACGACCAGCTAATGGCAGTCGAGAATGCAAACATGAGCAAGCCAATGGAAACAATGTATTTTCCGTAATTGCCGAACCAGCTTCTTGTAAAAGCAATGGTGGTTAGTGGCGCACTGTGCATCAGCGATTTGCCCTTTAATGTAAATTGCTGGTTGTTAATCAGTTTTCCGTTGTTAAACTGAATCTGACCGGAAAAAAGCTGGTTGTTCACCCAAACTCTTACATCTTCGGCAACCGATCGGGCATGTAAAATGGTTGGCTGATGTTCAATTACACCGTTCTCCACTTGTAAACTACCTGTAAACAAAGGAAGATCTTTTTTCCCAACAAGGTAATCATGTAATTGTGTAACATCTGCCTGATTCTGTTCAGAATAAGTTCCGTCGAGAACCAACAGATCGGCTTCCTGGAACTGGTTTTCGTGTTTTTCTGTCCAAACTCCCGATGACAAAAGTACCAGGCCGGTGAGTGTACAAATAATGATGGTATCGATAAAAGGTTCGAGAAGTGCAACCAGACCTTCCGAAACAGGCTCGTGTGCACGGGCAGCGGCGTGTGCGATCGGCGCAGACCCCTGACCGGCTTCATTTGAAAATAAACCACGGTTCACTCCACGATTAAAAGCAAAAGCTATGCTTCCTCCCAGAAAACCACCCATTGCTGCGGTTCCGGTAAATACATCACCAAAAATGGCTTCAATCGATGGAATAATATTTTCATAATTGTAAAGAATCACAGCAATGGCTCCGATAAAATAAACGAGAGCCATAATCGGTACCAGACGCGAAGTAACCTGGGCAATACGTTTGATCCCACCGATAATTACAAATCCTAACAATACAGCAAGGATACCGCCGGAAAGCATGTGATTGATACCAAAAGTTTCGAAAAGTGAACTGGAAATACTGTTAATCTGTGGTAAACTTCCTGTCCCGAATGAAGAGAGAACCGTGGCGATGGCAAAAATAACAGCCAGCCACTTCATGTTCAAACGGTTTTTCATGTAGTACATCGGTCCACCGGCAATAGAACCATCTTCAGCTACCTCGCGGTATTTATGCGATAAAGTTACCTCAACAAACTTGGTTGTCATACCCACTGCCGCGGTAATCAGCATCCAGAAAAGTGCAGCCGGACCTCCCAGGTGAATAGCCAGCGCCACACCGGCAATGTTTCCTGTTCCCACTGTTCCTGACAGCGCAGTAGTTAGTGCCTGGAAATGTGATGTGTCACCCTGGTCACCTTCCTTGTCGAATTTTCCACGAACAATTCGGAGTGAATACTTCAAATAGCGAAACTGTGGAAATTTAAGATAAATAGTAAAAAAGATTCCGGTTCCGAGCAGTAAAAATACAAACCACTGAGATCCGCCAATGTAACTATCGATGACGGATAGAATTTCGTTGAGTTTGTGCATTGACTTAAGTGTTTTTTCAGTAAAGAGCTTAAAAATAACATTCTGATTTAATATGCTAAAGAATGCCAACTTTATTTTCAGAATAAACTGGCTCATACATGAACTTTGTCAGGATTTAACAATATTCTTTTGGATTCTGTGTCGGGAATATTACTTTTTTATTTCTTTTCATGCCAGTATCAGGGAGTGAAACAGATAATATTGTACCTTAGCCTTACATAAAATTTAAAGTAAAGCCATGTTACCTAAGTTTTTATTAGCTGACAATTCCCTGGAAACACCCGACACCATTTTCGTTGTTCACACCGAAACTCCACGCTTTATTATTGAAGCTGACATTGATGATTTCTGGAGTAACCAGCACATTCACTGGATCGACGGAGAACCCGGAGATGAGGATCTGATTAGTGAATTGGTGGAAGAAGCCGAAGAATTCCTGGAGAAGGAGTTTGAAAACGAAGAATTGCTCGCCGACGAAGACGAAGAATAAGCCATGCCGGAGAGGCGTTTTTACCGATCCCGGGACAGCGTGCTCGGCGGTGTGCTGGCAGGATTTGCTGAACACATCGGTGCAAGTAAAACGACTGTTCGGCTGATTTATGTTTTACTGTCGTTTTTTGCTGCCGGATTCCCCGGTTTATTGGTTTATATTATCTTCTGGATTGTAACTCCGGAAAAACCAAATGAAAAATTACCGTATTTCTGAATAAAAGAAGAAAAAGCTATAAGAGAACTTTACTGGCTTACGCCTTTCATCGAAAGCTGAATTCTTTTACGCGGAATATCTACTTCTTTTATCCGCACTTTTACGTGCTGATGTAGTTTTACTATTTCGTTCGGATCAGAAATAAAGCGATCGGCCAGTTCTGAGATATGCACCAAACCAGATTCTTTTATGCCAACATCCACAAAAGCTCCGAATTTTGTGATGTTATTAACGATGCCCGGCAGAATCATTCCCTCTTGTAAATCGTTGATTGAAAAAATGCCGTCGGCAAATTCAAATACTTTAATTCCTTTGCGAGGGTCCCGGCCTGGTTTGAGTAGTTCTTCACGAATATCGTTCAAGGTTGGTAAGCCCACCTCATCGTTTACATAGTTTTGCCATTCGATTTTAGAAACCAACTCTTCATTTCGGATCAGGTCGGTGACATTGCATTTCAAATCTTTCGCAATTTGATTAACAATGGGGTAGGATTCAGGGTGAACACCTGAATTATCCAACGGATTGCGTGCATCGGGGATGCGAAGGAAACCGGCTGCCTGTTCAAATGCTTTCGGCCCCATTCGTGGAATTTTTTTCAGGTCGGACCGCGATTCAAATATTCCGTTTTCTTTGCGATAGACTGTTATATTTTCAGCCAGTTGTGGCCCGAGCCCGGAAACATAGGTCAGTAAGTGTTTACTGGCAGTATTCAGGTTAACGCCAACGGAATTTACACTTAACTCAACCACTGAATCAAGGCTGTCTTTTAATTTTTTTTGATCTACATCGTGCTGGTACTGACCAACTCCAATGCTTTTCGGATCTATTTTAACCAATTCTGCAAGTGGATCCATCAAGCGGCGGCCAATTGAAACGGCACCACGAACGGTAACATCATACTGTGGAAATTCCTGACGAGCCACTGATGAAGCTGAATAAACCGAAGCACCGTCCTCGCTTACCACAAATACTTTTAGTTCGCGGTCGTATCGCAGGTTTTTGATAAAATATTCGGTTTCGCGGCTGGCGGTTCCGTTACCGATGGCAATCGCCTCAATCTTGTACATTTCTACCATCGATGTAATTTTCTTGGCCGCCATTTTTTTGTCGTTTTGCGGAGCATGTGGGTAAATCGTTTCGTTATGAAGCAAGTTTCCCTGTTCATCGAGGCACACCACTTTACACCCGGTCCGGTAACCGGGATCGATTGCCAGAATTCTTTTCTGACCGAGTGGAGGAGCTAAAAGCAACTGTTTTAAATTCTCGGTAAAAACATTTATAGCTTCTTCATCTGCTTTTTCTTTCGAAAGATTGGCAAATTCGGTTTCGATGGATGGTTGGATCAGTCGTTTGTAACTGTCTTTTACAGCCAGTGCCACCTGCTCCGAACTTAAATTATTCCCTTTTACAAAAAAACGATCCAGATTTTCGAGTACCCGCTCATTGTCAGGAGAGACGGAAACTTTCAGGAATCCTTCATTTTCGCCGCGGCGCATGGCCAGTAAACGGTGAGAGGGACACTTTTTTAGTGGTTCGTCCCAATCGAAATAGTCCCGAAATTTAGCGGCATCTTCTTCTTTCCCTTTTACTACTTTTGACGTGATGACAGCCCCTAATTCAAAACCACGACGGACAATATTTCGTGCCCGCTCGTTTTCGCTTATCCATTCAGCGATAATATCTCGGGCACCTGAAAGCGCTTCTTCCGCTGTTGTAACTTCTTCATTTAAAAACTGGCCGGCACGAAACTCGGGATCGCGCTCCACCTGTTTCATTAGAATTTTTGCAAGCGGCTCCAGTCCTTTCTCTCGAGCCATGGTAGCTTTTGTACGGCGTTTTGGTTTGTAAGGCAGGTAAATATCTTCGAGTTCAACAGCGTCAAAACAATTCACGATCCGGGCTTTCAATTCCGGTGTTAGTTGTTCCTGTTCTTCTATTGTTTTTAAAATACTTTCCTTGCGTTTTTCCAGTTCAATGTATTTCTCATTCAGTTCTTTAATCCGGAGAACTTGTACCTCGTCGAGACTCCCTGTACGTTCTTTCCGGTAACGTGAAATAAACGGTACTGATGCACCTTCTTGAAGTAAAACAATCGTATTTCCAACCTGCCGGCTGGTAATTCCTAAAGTTTGAGAAATAATATCGATGATCTTTTGCTGCATGTTCTGTTTTGCTAAATGGCAAAGGTAATAACAAAAAAGGATGTTGCCGTGATTCGCAAACATCCTTCCTTTTTAAAACTTATGTGTGTATTATTTTGAAAATAGTAATGTTCCACCCTTTTTTATATCTTCATGACGGATAGATGTTTCTATTTTCGTTCCGTTGTAATTTACTTCATTAAAAACAGTAGATTTGGCTTCTCCTTCCGTTTTCAGAACAAAATTTCCACCGGAATAATAGTCTTTATCGAGATGCAAAGTTATTTTATTAAAAACAGGAGATGACAGCTGGTAATCATTACTTCCTGGGCAGGTGGGGTAGAAACCCATGGTACTAAAAACATACCAGGCCGAAAGCTGACCGGCATTATCATATCCACACAATCCCCAAGGATTTATGTCGTATTTGTTTTTTAATATTTCTTTTACAATTTTCTGTGTTTTTTCCCAGTTCCCGGTATAATTGTACAAATACGGGATATGCTGCCCAGCTACATTACTTTGATTGTAAACTGAATTTAAAACATCATCCAGTTTTTGATTGAATATGTCTTTTCCTCCGGTCAGTTCAATTAGACCAGGGATATCATGTGGAACAAAAAACGAGTATTCCTTGGGAGAACTTTCAGCTAAAAAAGATTCCGGTTTGCTGGCATTGAAATCTTCGAAAAAGGAACCATCGGAATACCGTCCGTTTACCCAGCCAAGAGATTCGTCGAATACATTGGAATAACTATAGATACGTGATTCAAGGGTAGTCTGGTCATCAATCTTTCCCAATTTCCTGGCAACCTGAGCCACACACCAGTCGTTATATGAATATTCAAGAGTTCGTGCCACTTCGTTATTCGTTTGCTGGCCTTCTTGGGTTTCATCGAGTGGAATATATCCGAATTCGATGTATGATTCAAGTCCCGGCCTGCCTTTTCCTTTTTCAACTTCTTCTGGTTCAGGAATGCTGATCGCATTTTTTAGCATAAACGAGTAAGCATTTTCTGTATCAAAATCAAAACCCTTTATTGCAGCATCAGTAAGAATGGCTGTAACAGGATCTCCTCTCATGGTTTCAGCATAATTATTAGCCATAGTTGAGGCCGGCAGCCAGCCTCCTTCTTCTGCCTGAACGAGAATGGATTTAACCATGTCGTTGTATTGTTTTGGAGCAATCAGGCTGAGCAGCGGCATTTGTGCACGAAACGTGTTTTCGGCTGTGAAATCGCCGTAAACATCAAATTCAGTCGTATTTTTTATTTTGTATTGCTCGGAGAACGCGGGGTAATCGCCATTTACATCACTAAAAAGCCTGGGTTGTTGAAGGCTGTGATAAAGAGCAGTGTAAAACTTGGTTAATTCATTTTTGTCTTCTGTTTCGATCTCTATTTTACCCAGCAGACTGTTCCATTGCTGTTCCAGGTTGTTTTTTGTAGCTTCAAAATCCCAGTCGCTTATTTCGGTTTCAAGGTTCTTTCTGGCATTTTCAATACTTGTGAAAGAGGTCCCCATTTTCATTCTAACCGTTTCCTCTGAATTGATATCGAAAACAACATAGGCTCCAACGGTTTTTTGATTCTGGCGTTCGGTAGAACTATCTTCATAATCGTTATTCCCAAAGGTTCCGTGCCTGACAAAATTCTTGTCGAATCTGGCGACAAAATAACCTGAAATTCCTGTAGGTCCGTTATTATCGAAAACCGGGTTGTAACCGTAAACTTCCTGTTTTTCCAGGTCAATTTTAATATACCCTTTGTCCACATCGTTGTTTACATCAAAAATGATAGTTGCATTTTTCGGATCGAGCCATGAGAAACGGAAAAAACCACAGCGTTTGGTGGCAGTCATTTCTGTCATAATTCCCATTTCAGGAAACATTGTAGCTGCAAAAGCAGGTGATAAATTATCTACGTTCAGCATGTACAAACCACCGCGCTGACTTGGTAAATACCTGAATGGCTTGTTTTTGTTGGTAGCGAAAATTCCAAAGGACCCATAGTCCTGCGAACAGCTGCCACTTAACCAGTGTGTTGCCCTAAATCCCTGAAGTATCGTTCCTCCATAATAATAAGGTGCCGCACATTGTTGTTCCACGTTGTGTATCTCAGGTGTCCACTGGGTCATTCCAAAAGGAGCGGTAATGGCAGGTATGGTCTGCCCGTTTAAAAGGGCAGTATTTGGATGGGCCTTGGGCGACTCAATCGAAGAGGGGCCGCTTCCTAACAAAGGATCAACATACTGAATGTAATCGATGGATTCTTTTCGACCGCAGGATATGAGGAGTATTAATATTAGCAAATATTGATATTTCATAAAACAATAGGTTTGAAATTTTAGCCTGTCAAAATTAGAATTTTAAAGGAAAGATAAAACAGATTTCAAATGATGTGAAAAGAAAAAGGCCACTTTTGAGGCCTTTTTCTTTTTATCGTATTAAAAGAAGTTTTATCCAACCCTGAATAATCTTTCCGGTTTCCGGATCGAGTTCGGAACCAAACATACTGTGCGGAATAGAATATACCACAAGCATAACAACTGCCGCTACTACAGTATATACCGGTTTTTCTTTATTCCTGTTCATGGCAAATGCCAGCAGCCAGAAAAGAAAAGCGATTAATGTTTTGTTATCCGTTAAATCCCAGGCAAAGGGAACTCCGGCCCAAGCTTCTCCAAACGCGTACCATTGAACAATCGGACCAAGAATCATCCCACCGATAAAAAAGGTAATAATGGTAAGCGTGGTGTACAGTTTAAATTTCTTGTATCTGAAAATTGCCATTATCCCTGCCAGGTTGCCCAGAAACATGGCAAAAAACATAAAGAAGATGTGGGGTGCCAGAATATAAGCTGGAACCGCTCCCTTAAAGCGAATTACTACAGGCTCGTGTTCCAGGTAGGTCTTTGTGCCGTTGGAGTCTGTTATTTCGAAATAATACTGAATTTTACCTGCAGCCGGTTGTTCTGGTACTTCCGCAAAATATCCCGTTTCTTTGGTAATATTAAAAACCTTATTCATTAGAAAGGAATGGACAGGTTTCTTATCATAGACAAATTCAACCGATTGATATGCTTCTTTGGAAGGATATTTTTTATAATAAAGTTTGGCCTGCACCGAGGTATCATCGATTCCCAGTTTTACAAATGAACCACTACCTATTTCGAGACTCCGAACCAATTTCAATTCGTATTTGGTGTTGTTAACCACGGCTTCTATCTTTTTGTCATAGGTTGGCCCTGTCCTTCTTTGATAGATCACAGCAGCAAGCGTAATGATTACAGCCAAGATCCAGTATAATGCCACTTTCATATCATTAAAATTGTATATTTAATTCAAAATTTATAAATAATTATGGTTTTAGTTATTTTCCGTTGGACTGAATAAAAATTTTAAAGTTTAGGTATATAACTAATGAAATACTAAACGAAGTTCGCTGAAAATACTCCTTTCAGAACATTTTTGAATCATTATTGTTTAAAATATAACTACTGATTTTTCTACGCAAATTAAGTTTTGAATAGTTCTTGTCATAAAAACAATTTATGTTTTTTAACATGTAAAAGTAGGGGATGATTTATTGATGAAAACAATACTTTAGCGTTTGAGAATAAACTTAACTAACAACTTTTCCCGCCTGCGGTTTTTTGGCGGAAAATGGATTTGCTAACTAACTAACTAACTAAAATAAATTTATGAAGGACTCACAGTATCCGTAACTGTTACATTCTGTATACAGAATCACGCGGAAATATTCATTATTTTCTAATTTAATATACACCAAAACTTAAAATCTATGGAAAAAACACGTCGTAAAGGTTTGAAAACCTTTCTTTTCCTAGCCATTATTATGGCATTTTCTCTAGGTTCTTATGCGCAAAAAACTGTTACCGGTAATGTTACCGGAGAAGATGGCGCTGGGATTCCCGGAGTATCGGTCGTTCTAGAAGGTACAGTACAGGGAACAATTACTGACATTGACGGTAATTATGCTTTAGCTGTTCCTTCAAATGAAGCTAAGTTGCAGTTCTCGTACATTGGTATGTTAACTCAACAAATTACTGTTGGTGACCAAACAGTAATCAATGTTGTAATGAAGCCTGATGTAATTGGGGTTGAAGAAGTAGTAGTTGTTGGTTATGGTACCAGAATGAAGGAAGAACTGACCGGAGCTATTTCGACTGTATCAGCCGACAAATTGGAAACTACATCAGAAACCAGCGTTGTTAACCGTTTGCAAGGGCAGGTTTCAGGTGTTACTGTAACCAATGCTAACCGCCCTGGTGGTGAAGCTACAATTCGTATCCGTGGGGTTGGAACCATTAACAATTCCAATCCACTTTATGTGATTGACGGTGTTCCTGCCGGACCAGGTAATAACATTAGTCCAAGTGACATTGAATCAATTTCTATCTTGAAAGATGCTTCTTCAGCAGCTATTTATGGTACAAGGGGTGCTAATGGTGTTGTTATTATCACTACAAAACGTGGTAAAGAAAATCAGAAGCCCAGTATTAACTTTTCTGTAAAAACAGGTGTTAAGAATGCAACTAACCAGTATGACTTATTAAACACCAAGGAGTATGCTGATGCCGTTTGGTTGTCATTTGCTAACAGAGGACTTGCTCCGACTCATACTCAATATGGATCAGGTAGTACACCAGTTATTCCGGATTATATATTACCTGGCGGAGCTATGGAAGGAAATGCTTCAGTTGATCCGGCTCTGTATAGTTATCCTGATTATTTAATTATGAAGGCCAATAAACAAGGAACTAATTGGTATGATGAAATCTATCAGGGAGCTGTATCACAGGAATACGACCTGTCTATAGCAGGTGGTGGTAACAATGGAACATATGCATTTTCTGCCAATTATCTGGATGAAGACGGTATTCTAAAAAATACCAACTTTAAAAGGTATACTTTCCGTATGAATTCGGATGCTAAGTTTAACGACTGGTTTAAAGCAGGTGAATCATTACAGGTAGTGTATATCGACGAACACGGTAACCTGGGAGATAACGGCGAAGGTACAGTAATTTCTCAAGCATATCGTTCGCAGCCAATTATTCCTGTTTATGATATTATGGGGAATTACGCTGGTTCCAAAGCTCCTGAAATGGGTAACTCTTCCAACCCTGTTGCTATGCTTGACAGAGCAAGAAATAACAACGGTAAATGGGTAAGGATTTTAGGTAACGTAAATGCTGAAGTTACTTTAATGGAAGGTTTAACAGCCAAAACGTTGTTGGGTTATAACTTTGGTCAATGGAACTATAAAGGATATACGATTCCTAATCCTGAGATGTCAGAACCAACGAAGGTAAATTCAATGAATGCTGATTCGAACTATTCTTTACAATGGAACTGGTCGAATACTTTAAATTTCAACCGCACCTTTGCAGACATTCATAAAGTGAATGTAATTTTAGGTACTGAAGCTATTGACAACAGATATCAAAGTTTAAATGCCAGCAGAAGCCAGTATTTCTCAGAAGATCCTGACTATATGCAATTAGATACTGGTGAATCAAATTATCAGAACTCTGGTAATGGTTCAGAATGGTCATTATTCTCCATCTTTGGTCGTGTAAACTACGATGTTATGGGCAAATATTTCCTGGAAGCAACAGTTCGTCGTGATGGTTCTTCACGGTTCAGCGCCGACAACCGTTACGGTACTTTCCCTGCAGCATCTGCAGCATGGGCAATTTCTCAGGAAAACTTCATGGCCAATACTAAAAATTGGATCGACCTGTTGAAAATGAGAGTAGGTTGGGGGGTTTCCGGTAACGACCAGATTGGTAATTACAACTCGTATTCAACGTATGCTACGCATGGAACTCAGGCTTCTTACGATTTAAGTGGAAAAAATACCGAATCTGTTAAAGGTTTCAGACCTAGCACATTGGGTAACACAGACGTTACATGGGAAACAACCAAAACCCTTAACGTTGGGGTAGATGCCGTTTTATTTGATAACACATTGAACTTTTCACTTGATGTATGGCAACGTAATACCAGCGATATGTTGGTACAGGAACCGATTCCTCAGGTATTGGGTGTAGCAACTGCTCCTTTTGTTAACATTGGTGAAATGAAAAACACCGGTTTTGATATTGAAGCAGGTTATCATAATTCTGCATTAGATGGAAAACTAACATATGGTGTTACTGCCACTCTTTCTCATTACAAAAACGAAATTGTAACACTTTCCGGAGATCCAAACAGAACAGTTGATGCAGGTAGTTTGCGCCAGATGACTTATACAAGGTACGCAGCAGGACATGCATTCCCTGAATTTTATGGTTATATCGTTGATGGTATTTTCCAGACCCAGGCTGAAGCTGATGCATGGGCACCATATGGTGATACTGATTATAATCAACCCGGTCACTTTAAATTTAGAGATATTAGCGGACCTGAAGGAAAACCTGATGGCGTTATTACTCCGGATGACAGAACATTTATCGGAAGCCCGCATCCTGATTTAGTAGGCGGATTAAACATTGACTTAGGTTATGCAAACTTTGATCTGAACTTATTCTTCTACGGAAGTTATGGAAACGAAATGGTTAACTATGTTACCCGTTGGATTGATTACGGTATGTTTAATGGTGGTTTAAGTAAAGACGCCTTGTACAACTCATGGGGTAGCCCTTATTTAAACGGCAACAATGCCAGTGCCAAACTGCCTAAATTGGATCAGAGTGATATTTCTCAACAGCCTTCTACAGCATTCTTGGAAGATGCTTCATTCCTGCGTTTGAAAAGCTTACGTTTAGGATACACCGTTCCTAAAAATATTCTTGAACGTGCTCAAATAAAGAGTTTAAATTTATACGTTCAGGTTTCTAACTTATTCACGCTTACTAAATATAGTGGACTTGATCCGGAAGTTAGGACAGTTTCAGGAAGTGATACCAGTGCAGGTGCAGGATTTGGATTGGATCAGGGTGCTTGGCCAACTGCTCGTCAGTTTTTATTTGGCGTAAACCTTGGTTTATAATTAATTTATTTCTTACTAATTTAAACAGAAGAATAAAATGAAAAAACTATTTATAACGTTGGTCAGTGTGTTATTTGTGACCATGTTTTATTCGTGTTCAGAGGATTTTCTCACAAAAACGCCTCTGGGATCAACATCAGAAAATGTATTTTACGATGCTAAAGGGATTGATGCCTTGCTTACCGGGGCATATGGAACAATTGGCGGAGGAAATATAGGATGGGGTGCTTCCATTCAAAACTGGACTTTTGGATCTGCAGCTTCTGATGATGCTTATAAAGGTTCTGAAGAGAGTGACCAGGTACCGGCTAATGACATTGAAAGATGGGTTGTATTGCCTACCAATAATTATCCTGCTGAGAAATACAGACAGGCCATTGGTTATGGTGCTGACAAAGTCAATAAAACGTTGGTGATCGTTCGTAAAACTGAAGAAGCAGGTACAATTACTTCTGCTGAGGCAGACGCTTACAGAGCAGAGCTCCGTTTCCTTAGAGCGCTGTACTATTTTGAAGGTCGCCTGGTTTTTGGTGATTATTTACCAATTTTAACAGAGGACACTGAAGATCCAACTCAGGTTTCAAATGTAAATGCCGATGGAGCAATTCTCAATTTTATTATTGACGATTTGACTTTCGCAATGAATAATTTACCTGAGACACAAGCGCAAGTTGGTCGCCCAACTAAATATGCTGCCATGGCATTGGCTGCAAGGGCATATCTTCAGGATTTGAAATACGCTGAAGCTAAACCGTTACTTGATGCTATTCTCAGTAGTGGTAAGTATACTCTGGTTGAGAACTTTGATGAAAACTTCCTGACTGCAAAGAATAACAACTCGGAATCAATTTTTGAAATTCAGGCCAGTGTAAACGATGGCGGTGGCTATGGTTCTTACAATGCTGAAATGGGAATTGGTTTGAACTGGCCTCATGGTGCCGATATCGGAATGTGCTGTGGTTTCCACCAACCATCACAAAACCTGGTAAATGCTTACAAAGTAGATGCCAATGGCTTACCATTGTTCGATACATTTAATGATACTGATTTGGCAAACGATGCAGGTATCTCTTCTGAGGAAGCCTTTGATGTTGCAACAGATGCAGTAGATCCACGTTTAGATTTTACAGTAAGCCGTCGCGGTATTCCTTATAAAGACTGGGGTGTTAACAGAGGTCAAAACTGGGTAAGAAAACAAGCTGACGGTGGTCCGTATCTGCCTGCTTCTAAACCTTTTATGCTGCAGGCTGATCGTTATAGCCTTTCTGATAATACCGGCGGTTGGATGTCGGGTATAAACGCCAATAATTTTCGTTATTTGCGTTTAACTCATATCATTTTATGGCGTGCTGAAGTTGCCGCATACGAAGGAGACCTACCAAAAGCGCTTGAGCTTGTAAATATGATTCGTGAAAGAGCAGGAAATAAAGTAGTAATGGGTAAAGTTCTGGTAAATAAACTTCCAGCAACTTTTTATCCTTGGGGTGAAGAAGGTGACATTGACTGGACTCAACCAGCTGCTAATTATAAAATCGGTTTGTATCCCTCATTTGCTGATAAAAATGCAGCAATGACCGCAGTTCAGTGGGAGCAACGTTTGGAGTTTGCAACTGAAGGATTCCGCTTTTTCGACCTTAGGCGTTGGGATAACCTTCCTAACAAAATTGGTGGTAAGAGTATGGCTCAGGTATTGAATGATTTCGCTACTGCTGATTTAAGAACAAGAGCAGGGTTCATGTCAGGATATACTTTTTCTGAAGCTGATAAATATCAGCCGATTCCACAAACACAGATTGACTTACAACCTGGTGTTATAGAACAACGTCCTGAATATAAATAATATTAGTTAGATCAAAAATTGAAAGAGGGGCTTTAAAAGTCCCTCTTTTTTTATTAAATTTAGTTGAGAATGCCGATTTAACTAACCAATACCATGAAACTAAAGTCCCCTCGTATCCTTTTTCTTATTATTCTGCTATTAAGTTCCTGTTCCGAGGATTTTTTAACCAAAGTACCGCCTGGCGCCAATTCCGAAAACTACTTTATGAATGAAAAGGGAATAGATGCTTTATTAACCGGGGCATACGGTATAGTTGGCGGAGGAAATATCGGATGGGGAGCATCCATCCAAAACTGGTCGTTTGGATCTGGGGCTTCCGATGATGCTTATACACAAGCGGATTATACTGACATAGGAATTGTGAGAGATATAGAGTGTTGGGAGATGACTCCGTATAATACTTATGTCGCGGATAAATGGAATTGGGCATTTGGATTAGGCATCTTTCGTACAAATGACGTAATGCAGTTGCTCGCAAAAACAACTGATATAACACCCGAACAATCGTTGGAATTTGAAGCAGAAGCGCGTTTCCTCAGGGCGCTGTACTATTTTGAAGCCTGGCTGGTTTTTGGCGATTATATCCCGCTTATTGATGAGAATGAGAAAGATCCTTCTTCAGTTTCAAATGTTAACAAAGAGGGGGCTGTATTACGTTTTATTGTAAGCGATTTACAATTTGCCCTGGAGAATCTCCCAGGATCTCAGCAGGAGGTAGGTCGCCCAACCAAATATGCGGCAATGGCACTGGCTGCCCGTGCTTATCTCGAAAAATTGGAATATGCTCATGCAAAACCTCTGCTGGATGAAATAATTGCCAGTGGAAAGTACGCGTTAATGCCCAACTTTTTTGATAATTTCCGAATCGAGAAGAACAACAATATTGAATCAATTTTTGAAATTCAGGCCAGTGTAAACGATGGTGCTGGTTATGGTTCATACAATGCTGAAATGGGAATTGGGTTAAATTGGCCTCATGGTGGTGACATTAGGATGTGCTGTGGTTTTCATCAGGTTTCTCAAAATATGGCGAACGCATTTAAAGTTGATGAAAATGGTCTTCCGATGTTTGATACTTTTAATGATGTGGATCTTAAAAATGATATGGATATTCGTTCGGAGGAGAATTTTGTTCCGACAGATGACCAGCTAGATCCACGAATTGACTGGACACTCAGCCGGCGGGGAATTCCTTTTTTAGACTGGGGAATCAACCGTGGATATGACTGGATTCGCAAGCAGCGGGATGGAGGTCCTTACCTGCCCGCTATGAAACCTTTCTTTTATAAATACCAGCGTTATGTTCTTTCTGATAATACCGGAGGTTGGATGTCGGGTGTAAATGCAAATAATTACCGCTATTTAAGGTACGCGCATGTGTTGTTGTGGCGTGCCGAGGTGGCAGCAGCGGAAGGTGACTTGAATCTTGCAAAGAATCTGGTTAATGAAATACGTGAACGCGCCGGAAATGAAGTAGTAATGGGAAGAGTGTTAATCGATTCTCTACCAAAATCGGTTTACCCGTGGGGAGAAGGAACTAATGATAATGATTATCAAACTGGTGGAAATGTGGATTGGGAGAAACCGGCAGCTAACTACAAAATCGGATTGTATACCTCATTTGCGAATGCCGGTGAGGCAATGCGTGCTGTGCAGTGGGAACAACGTCTGGAATTCGCGACAGAAGGGCGACGGTTTTTTGATTTACGTCGTTGGGATAACTTGCCCAATAAAATTGGGGGAAAAAGTATGATGCAAATTTTAAACGAATTTGCTCAGGCTGATTTGCGTACAAGGCCATATTACATGAATAATGCCGTATTTTCTGAAGAGGACAAATATGCTCCGGTTCCTAAGGAGCAAGTTGATTTTCAAAAAGGAGTTCTCGTACAACGACCTGAATATATTAAGAAAGAATAGAGTTCAGGTTATCTTATCAGTTTTCTAATGCTTAAAAGTAAAATAGATACTTGTTTTGCTTTGCCAAATTTGTGAGAGATTTTTACTTTTACAGGAAATAGATAAGATATATCTTTCAGAACTCGGAATATCTTGACTTAAGTTTATGGTCGCAGATTAATATGGCACTAAATTATATTTTCATCTTCTTTTTTCTGGCTGCCTTTCTGATTGCTTTGGCTCGTTTGATATTTCTGGGCGATGTCGAAGTTTTTCCCGAAATGGTTAAAGCAACCTTCGATATGGCAAAAACCGGTTTCGAGATTTCTCTAGGATTGACGGGTGTGCTTACGCTGTGGATGGGAATCATGAAAATTGGGGAAAAGGGCGGTATTGTGAAGATATTTTCCCGTTTAATAGGTCCCTTTTTTCATAAACTATTTCCAGAATTAGGTAAGGAGCATCCTGCTCACGGTTCAATTCTGATGAACATTGCAGCCAATATGCTAAACCTCGACAATGCAGCAACTCCAATGGGTTTGCAGGCGATGCGTGAAATGCAGGAAACCAATCCGGATAAAAATACGGCATCTAACGCTCAAATTATGTTCCTTGTTCTGAATACATCCGGGTTAACATTGCTTCCAATTAGCATAATGGTATACCGGGCGCAATTGGGAGCAGCCAATCCATCTGATATATTTATTCCGATCTTACTGGCTACCTATTTTTCAACTTTAGCCGGATTGATTTCAGTGGCTATTTATCAGAAGATCAATTTGCTCGACAAAGTGATTCTGTCATATTTGGGCGGATTAACTGCTATTATTGCCGGATTGATATGGTATTTTTCTACACTCGATAAAGATGCGATAACGCAAATTTCTAACCTGACCAGTAACCTTATTTTGTTTTCAGTGATCATTGCTTTTATAGTAATGGCACTACTTAAAAAAATAAATGTTTACGAAGCTTTTATTGAAGGAGCAAAAGATGGTTTTAAAACGGCGGTGAAAATTATTCCTTATCTGGTGGCCATTTTGGTTGCCATTGGTGTGTTTCGTGCTTCAGGTGCAATGGACTGGTTTATTTCCGGTTTTGCGTGGGGTTTCGAAAAACTGGGGATTAATACCGATTTTATAGGAGCGCTTCCTACTGCTCTGATGAAACCTTTAAGTGGGAGTGGAGCTCGCGGAATGATGGTAGATGCTATGACAACTTACGGAGCAGACTCATTCGTGGGACGTGTAGCAAGTACAGTTCAGGGGGCAACCGATACTACATTTTATATACTGGCTGTTTATTTCGGTGCTGTTGGAATTAAAAACACGCGCTATGCAGTTGTGTGCGGACTAATTGCAGACTTTGTTGGAATTATTGCAGCTATTTTAATGGCTTATCTTTTCTTTCATTAAGAATTAACAATATCAGTTGAATCATAAACCACAACTTTATTCCAAAGGTGCTGGTTTTCTTCAACAAATTTCAAATGAATAGGATCGGTCTGGTAGGCCGCCTGATCTTCTTTGCTGTCGAACATGGCCATATATGAAACTGAATACGAATGATCAACCACATCACGGGCTTCTGTTGGGGCAGGCAGTCCAATATGACTTAATTTGATGGTTTTTACTTTGATGAGTTTATTTAAACCCTCGATGAGTTGTTTCTTGTGTGCTTCGTTTTCCGGTTCTTTTAGCCAGAAAAAAACATGGTGAATCAGAGCTCCTTGTAACTTTACTTCTCCTGCCATAGATTCTTTTGTTATTCCGATTAATCCGCTTAAGCCAATTGCTGCCAGTGTGTTTCTTAAAAATGATCTTCTGTTTTTCATTTTTCTGTTGTAATAAGTGCCTGTATTTCGTTTATATGTAAATCAAAATGTCTGGGGAAGTCTTCTACCATAGCTTCCAGTGTTACTCTTTTGCCAGGATCAGAAATCCATTCGTTTTTTACTTTGTCAGGGCTGATATTTTGTATTACATGAACGAAATGCAAGTGAGTGAACTTCCAGAGTGAAATAAGATTCTCCCAGTTTTCGTTTTCGTAGTTTTGAATGGAAATCCATTTGTCGTTGTTCCCGTAAGTTGCATAATTTGGAAAGCGAAGAGGTAACTCACGGTATTGTAAATGAACTACTCTGTGCGTATTGTTGGAAGCAGAATCAACCATGTGACCAACAATCTGCCGAATATTTCTGTTTTGCCTGTTTCTTGGAATAGAAATTTGATCTGCAGACAGACTTCTTAATCGTATTTCCCAGTCTTCGATTAGGGCTAATAATTCATTTGAGATCTCTGTAAACATGCTAAAATGAATTAATAGTTTGTCTGATAGCAACTAACCGGGTAAGCAATCTTTCCAGCAAATCCAGTTTCAACATATTGGCACCATCAGATTTAGCAATCTCCGGTTGTGGATGTGTTTCTATAAAAATCCCGTCAACTCCAACTGCAATTCCGGCTTTGGCAACGGTTTCAATCAGGGCCGGTTTTCCACCCGTAACACCAGTGGTTTGATTGGGTTGCTGAAGAGAATGAGTGATATCTAATACAACTGGCACATTCATAGCTTTCATTTCCGGAATTCCCCGGTAATCCACTACTAAATCCTGGTACCCAAAAGTTGTTCCACGTTCGGTAAGTATAATATTGTTATTTCCGCTATCGATTACTTTTTGTACCGCGAATTGCATGGCACCGGCCGAAAGGAACTGTCCTTTTTTAATATTTACCACTTTTCCGGTTTCGGCTGCGGCTACAAGGATATCGGTTTGGCGACATAAAAAAGCAGGTATTTGCAACACATCTACATATTCGGCTGCCATGGCTGCTTCCTGTGCTGAGTGAATATCTGTAACAACAGGAATATTGAAAGTTTCAGACACTTTTTTCAATATTCTCAACGCTTTCTCATCGCCAATTCCCGAAAATGAATCAATCCGTGAGCGGTTGGCTTTTCGGTACGATCCTTTAAAAATGTATGGAATCTGCAATTTATCCGTAATTGCAACAATTTGTTCAGCAATTTCCAGTGCCATTTCCTCGCCTTCGATGGCGCACGGTCCGGCCATTAAAAAGAAATTGCCCGATGATGTATGTTTTAGAGTTGTTATCTCAGGAATCATATAATAATTTTGATTGTAAAGGTAGCAAGAAATGATTGAGATGGAAGCTTTATAAAACACAAATGGGAACTATTCTTTGACAAATAGTTCCCATCCACTTTGAAACAACCGAAGTTGTTTTTCGTGCCAGGTTACGGTTATTGCGACCGGCCTTTCTGATTTTTTCAAATCTTTCTGGCCCCATACTTTCTGGTTTAACTTGTTACGGTCAAACTGTCGAGCAGTTCATTCGGTCTACGCGTCCACCTTCCTGAACGAAGTGTCTCTCAGTGATTTTTGATCAGATTTGGTTTCTTGCGATTCCTTTCTTCTCTTCATCTGCTTTTCCGGTTTCCCGAATTTGCTGAGCAGTGTTGCTTCCCGGGCCGAAGCCTTTTCCACATCCTGCCTGGAGACCCAATCTTGAAAGAACTTCTGGATTTTCTTTCAGATGATTGCCTGAACTGCGACATTCCAGAGTGTCTTGTTCAAACTTCGGCTTTCCATCGCGCCGTCCCGAAGGTCGGAAAGAATCGGTTCCTGTTTCAGCTAAGAAACGTTTCCCGTTTCCACGATTTCTAAGCGGCCTTTTATCGCTCACCTGATAGTTCAAATGTATAGCGATTTTTTAAATAGACAAATGATTTTCAGTTGTTTATATTCACTACAAATCAACCGATGATATTAACAATTGTTGATATGTGAAGAAAATGTTAAGAGACGGGTGTTTTTGTGTCTATTTTATTTCAGTTAGAATATGCTTGAAAATGAACCATATATTTGGTTTATGACAACCTGTTTTTGAAATCCTGATAATTGAACTCTCTTATAACTTTCAATTGATCATCTTCTGTCCAGATGGCAATAGCAGGATGATTAACACCATTAAACATGGTTGTTTTTACCATGGTATAGTGGATCATATCCAACAAAATAACTTTTTCTCCTACCTGCAATTCATGATCGAATGAATATGCTTCCATAAAGTCTCCGGCAAGGCAACTAACACCACCCAAACGGTATAAATTTTTATCTCCGGGTTCCGGTTCCTTTGCTCCAATTATTTTGGGCCGGTAAGGCATTTCAAGCGTGTCGGGCATGTGAGCCGTGAACGAAACATCAAGTATGGCGGTTTTCACTCCTTTGTGTTCAACAATATCCTGAATGGTGGAAACCAACACACCGGTTTCCCATGCAATTGCACTACCCGGTTCAAGAATCACTTTTACATTGTATTTTTCTCTGAAAGCTTTTAATAAGCTAATCAGATGTTCGTGGTCGTAACCTTTTCGGGTCATCAGATGGCCGCCACCCATGTTTACCCATTTTATTTGCGAAAGGTATTTACCAAAATTAGCTTCAAATTTTTCCAGAACTTTTTCCAGACTGTAAGAATCTGATTCGCAGAGTACATGAAAATGAATTCCTTCAATTCCTTCGGGGAGCAGATCGGGCATATTTTCAATTCCAACTCCTAAACGTGATCCTGCTGCACTTGGATTGTACAAATCAGTTTCCACATCCGAAAATTCAGGATTGACTCGAATACCACAAGAAATTTTGTGATCTGCTTCTTGCGTTTTGGGATAGAATTTTTCGAATTGTTTAAACGAATTAAATACGAAATGACTGCTGTAGCTCATCAATTCTTTGAATTCGTGTTCGAAATATACCGGAGCGTAGGTATGAGCCAGAGTATGCATTTCTTCAAAACAAAGCCGGGCTTCGTACAACGAGCTTGCAGTTGCTCCCGATAAATATTCTCTTACCATTGGAAAAGCGCTCCACATGGCAAACCCTTTAAATGCAAGTATGATGTCGATTCCGGCATCTTTTTGTACCTGGTTTATTAATTGCAGGTTTTTACGGAGAAGTTTTTCATCGAGAACAAAAGCCGGTGATGGGATTGCTGAGTAGTCCAAATCTGAAAATTTAAATGATTGAAAGAAAAAGCCCCAAGCTTTAGCTCAGGGCAGTATTTTATATTTCAAGATCGCCGTTAATTTCCTCCTGCCATGGAAGTCCGAATTCTCCAATGCGTTCCATAAACGGATCCGGATCGAACTCTTCGACGTTGAAAACGCCTTTACCCTGCCATTTTTTTGTTAATACCATCATGGCTCCCAACATGGCAGGAACACCGGTCGTATAGGAAACTCCCTGCGTACCTGTTTCTTCGTATGCCTGCTGGTGCAGACAGTTATTCCAGACGTAATATGTTTTTTCTTTTCCGTCTTTTACACCACGAATGCGGCAGCCAATCGAAGTTTCGCCGGTATAATTTTCACCAAGATCACCTGGGTTAGGAAGAACAGCTTTCAAAAATTCCAGCGGAATAACATCCACGCCTTTGTATTTTACAGGGTCGATTCTCGACATTCCAATGTTCTGGATCACGCGGAGATGAGTCAAATATTCATCGCCAAAAGTCATCCAGAAACGGGCTTGTTTTAAGCTTGGGTAATTTTTAACCAGCGATTCGAGCTCTTCGTGATACAAAACATAAGAGTTTCGCGGTCCTATATTCGGATAATTCAATGCTTTTTTTATTTCGAAAGGTTCTGTTTCAACCCACTTCCCATCTTTCCAGTATCGACCTTTTTGGGTAATCTCGCGAATATTAATTTCAGGATTAAAATTGGTGGCAAAAGCTTTTCCGTGATCACCGGCGTTACAGTCAACAATGTCGAGATAATGCATTTCATCGAAATGATGTTTGGCTGCGTAAGCAGTGTAAATACTCGTTACACCGGGATCAAAACCACAACCTAAAACTGCCATGATTCCTTTTTCTTTAAAACGGTCATGGTAAGCCCACTGCCAGCTGTATTCGAATTTTGCCACATCGCGTGGTTCGTAGTTGGCGGTATCCAAATAATTTACACCGGTTTCCAAACAGGCATCCATGATATTCAAATCCTGGTATGGAAGAGCTACATTAATAACCAGCTCCGGTTTGAATTGGTTAATCAGTGCAACTGTTTCTGCTACATTATCAGCATCTAGCTGAGCGGTTTGAATGCGACCTTTTCCCACTTCTCTGGCGATCACATCGCATTTTGATTTTGTGCGGCTGGCCAGCAAAATTTCAGAAAAAACATCCGGGTTGTCGGCACATTTGCTGGCAACAACGCGACCAACGCCTCCGGCTCCGATGATAAGAACTTTACTCATTTCCAATTTTGTTAATTAATCGGCCAAATGTAAAAATCTTTAACCGATACATTGTATTTTAGATATTAATTTTGTTTTCGAATCGTAAGTTAAGTATTTTTTCTTTGATTTAGTTAGTAAAAGTGGCGGTGACAGCGACTTTGGTTAATTTGTGTCAGACCTAAGCCGAAATGAGACTGTTCATTAATTACGGTCATTTTACGCGGGAAAATAACGGGTGAAAGTGAAGTATTGGGCTTCAACTTCATTTTTGTTTAACAGCAGAAGATAATTGGGAAAAATTGTATTTATTTGCGCTTTGAAATAAACAGTAAGAATCAATAACACTTTTTATGGTTACGTAAATGAAACACTCTTATTTTGATTTGATTGAGCAAAGCTACTACTTCCCACAGGAAGGCTTTGATTTGAGAGACAATTACCTTACATTTCACGGAATCTCTCTCAAATATCTGATAAACAAGTACGGCACACCATTCAGGTTTATATATCTGCCAAAGATCGGAGATCAGATCAAAAAAGCGAGGAACCTATTTAACAAGGCCATAAAGAAGAATAACTATCGCGGAAAATATATTTACTGTTATTGTACAAAAACCAACCACTTTTCGCATGTGGTTACCGAAGCCTTAAAACACAACGTACATCTCGAAACGTCCTCTTCTTATGATATCGACTTGATTCTGAGTCTTTTTAACGAAAAGAAAATTGATAAAAACAGAATTATTGTTCATAACGGATATAAAACCGACGATTATCTGGTGAAAATACTTAGCCTGCAGGATCTGGGGTTTAAAAACAATATCATTGTACTCGACAGTATCAACGAGCTGAAACGGATTGAACGTCTGGCCGGAGACCGTAAAATAAAAATAGGTATCCGAATGGCGATCAACGAAGAATCCCAGTCGGCTTATTATACATCACGACTTGGAATTCGTCACACAAACATCGTTGACTTTTATAAGCAAAATATCGATGGCAAAAGTAATCTGGAGTTTAAAATGCTGCATTTCTTTGTCGATTCAGGTATTAAAGACAGCTTGTATTACTGGGGCGAATTCCAGAAAGCGCTGAAACTTTATGTTGATCTGAAAAAGCAGTGTGACACACTCGATATGTTCAACCTTGGCGGAGGGTTCCCAATCCGAAACCACCTGGGTTTTGAATACAATTACGAATACATGATCAACGAGATTGTTACGAATATAAAAGATGCCTGTGCGGTAGAAAAAATCAAGGAACCGGATATTGTTACCGAATTTGGTAAATACACCGTTGGTGAAAGCGGAGCGATTGTGTTTGAAGTGCTCGAACAAAAACAACAGAACGACACCGAAAGCTGGTATATCATCAACAACAGTTTAATGAACACCATCCCGGATGCCTGGTCGATTTTCGAAAAGTTTATTTTGCTTCCTATTAATAAATGGTCGAACGAATACAAACGTGTGAACATTGGCGGTATCAGTTGTGATCATTCGGATTATTACAACTCTGAGGACTTTAACCAGGAAGTTCTGTTACCGTCTTACGCTGAAGAGGACAAAGAACCTTTGTATCTTGGATTTTTCCATACAGGTGCATATCAGGATGCGATTAGCGGGTACGGTGGTATTAAACACTGCCTGATCCCGTCGCCAAAACACGTCATTATCGATCGCGACGATAAAGGGAACATTGTGGATTATGTATACCGTAATGAGCAGTCTGCGCAGGATATGTTCAAAATTCTGGGATACGCAAAAGAAGGAGAAGAAAGATAGGATGGGCCTTGTCTTACTAAGTTCTTTTCAATTTTGATTGAAAAGAATTTGGTTTTGTCTCAACAAAACAGGCTGCAGGATGTTTTCTTAAGTTCAAAAAAGCTTTTATTATGAATCAGACAAACATCACAAAAATTATACAAAAGCGTCGCGCTACGCCGCCGCGCCTGTTTTCTAAAACGGCCATCGACAGAAATATAATTGAGCAATTACTTGAAAATGCCAGTTGGGCGCCCAACCACAAAAAAACAGAACCCTGGCGCTTTGTAGTTTACACAGGTGAATCGAAAAGCAAGCTTGCTGAAACCTGTGGACAAATTCTTGCGAAAGCACAGTCGGAAGGTTTTTCTGTTACTACCGAGAAAATAGAGAAGTTTGTTTCTACCGTTCAACATGTTCCGGTTGCAATCGCAATCATTTTGCAAGTAGATCCGGCAAAACGTTTGCCTGAGTGGGAAGAAGTGGCTGCCGTTTCAATGGCCGTTCAAAATATGTGGTTGACAGCCACAGAAATGGGGCTCGGTGCATTTTGGGCTACACCAGATTTTATAAGTCTGTTTGGTGATGTAGTTGATTTACAGGAAGGACAGAAATTGCTTGGTTTCTTTTATGTGGGCGAGATCATGATTGATTACCCGTCGCCGGGAAGGGGAGATATTGAACAGAAAGTAATCTGGAAATAAAATAGCTATGAAATACTTATTTGGTGTTTTGATCGGGATCCTTTTTGTAAGTTTTTCATTTGCACAAAATAAGCCGGATCCCAATGTTTTTACAAGGCCAGTTGAGATAAAGCCTAACCCACCTAAATCAGTGAAAGGTTGGACATTTATCGATAATTGGACTGAAAGCAAAGCTACTTCCAAAAAAGAACAACAGGTTTCTGTTTTAATAGGGGAATATCCTGGTCAGATTATCAATTTCCCTTTTTCGGGTAAAGCAGTCGGAATTGCCGTGTTTTCTGATGCCGACGCCGGTATGATTGAATACAGTGTTGATGAAAGAGATTGGCAAGTACTCGACTTGTTTTCAGAAACTCCAGAATTAAAATACTTTACACTGGAAGCTGATTTGAAAGGCAAAAAACACATGCTTCAGATTCGTGTGTCGTCTGATAAAAATCCAAACAGCAAGGGGCAAAAATGTATTTTGAGGTACTTTGTTACAAATAAATAGTTGAAAGTATAAATCCTTGATTAATTAAAATATTTACTGAACTCTGCAGGTAAAGCTTCAATTTCCTTAATCTCAATGTCCTTGTAAAAAACCTCTGCAGCTTCACTTTGAATTTGTATTTTCCCTTTATCCAGCGGAACAATTTCTCCATCTTTTTTATAACGTGAATTTTGGAGGATCATTACTACTTTCCCATTCACGATATGCAGACTTTTCCCTTCGTAAGAAATTAGTTCGAGGGTAGTCCACTCACCGGGTTTACTTTCGAAATTGCAACTCCGAAGACAAAATCCACCGTATTCCGAACCGCTACCCAACGAGATAAATGGCTGGCTCTCATCTGCTACCGGGTTCATCATACTTCCTTCCGGTAAAAAGGCTTTTATTTCAATCGATGAACTTTGCTGGCTCCAGAAATCGCCCATGTGTCCTTCCATTACCTGGAATTCCTGAGAAAGCATCCACGAGCGCCAGTAGTCTTTTCCGAACTCACCAACCGAATGATACATGATTCCTGAATCTTTGAGCAGCTTTTCACGAGGTGGATATTTTTTATCGCCCCATTTTACTTTTAATTTGAACCGATAATTATGGTATTCCTTTTTCGTAACCACGCATCCATAAATCTCACCACTCACCCGTAAAACAGGTTGATTATTTTCTTCAATTACCGTAAAAACTCCTGATTCATCCTTGTTCAAACCGATTGGCTCAATCAGATTTCCTTTTTCGTTCACAGGTTGCGAACCGTTGTAGCCATCTTTGAAACTATAACTCAGGTAGGTATCCCAGGAACTCAGTTTATTATCCAGTAACGAGGTCCATTTTTCCTGACCGAATGTATTCAGACTCAGAAAAAACAGTAAAAGAAGACTTAGTCGTTTCATTAAGTATAGATTGGTTATTTTAAACTATTTCGGCAACAACTTACTTAATATTTTCGAGAACATCTACGAGGTGTTTCCAGAATTTTTCAGTAGTATGAATATCCAGCCGTTCATCAGGTGAATGGGCTCCGCGAATAGTTGGTCCGAATGAAACCATATCAAGCTTTGGGTATTTTTCAAGGAACAAACCACATTCCAGTCCGGCATGGATTGAACGTACAATTGGTTCGTTTCCAAAGAGTCGTTTGTATGAATCAACGGTTACTTTTAATATGTCAGAACTTGGATTGGGTGTCCAGCCCGGGTAACCATCGGAATGAATGACTTTGGCACCTGCCAGTTTAAATGCCGATTCCACGGTTTCTGCAGCATAATATTTCCTGCTTTCAATCTCACTTCTCTGGCTGGTTGTTACTTCAATTTTATTCCTTTCGATAAACTTCACTGAAGCCAGATTTGTTGAAGTTTCTACCATCCCCTCCATGCGTGAACTCATTTCCAAAACTCCGTGCGGGCAAGCATAAATTGCATTCACTAGATTAAGTTGAGTTTCTAAATCAATCACTGTTTCAGGGAGGTCTGTTTTTTCACAAACAATGGAAAGTTTAGGTTCTGCAAACTCAAATTCATTTTGAATGGAGGTAGCCAGTTTCTCAAATGCACTCAGCATTGTATTTTCCTTATTCGAAGGAACTGAAAAGATGCCGAATGCTTCGCGGGCAATCGCATTTCGGAGGTTTCCTCCATTAAATTCAGCCAGCCGGGCGTTAAATTCATTGGTGAATTTCCATAGAAAACGATTCAGTATTTTGTTGGCATTTCCTCGGTTTTTATGAATATCGTCGCCTGAATGACCACCCAGTAAACCTGAAACTGAAATTTTGTAAGCCAGCGAATTATCCGGAGTTGTTTCTTTTTCATACGAAAAAGTTGCAACTGTGTCGATGCCACCGGCACAGCCAATAAAAATTTCACCTTCGTCTTCCGAATCGAGGTTTAGCAAAATATCACCACTCAGAAATCCTTTCTCAAGTGCAAAAGCTCCGGTTAGCCCGGTTTCTTCGTCTACTGTGATGAGGCATTCAATGGGGCCATGTTTTATTTCTTTTGAAGTGAGAACTGCCAACTGAGCTGCAATGCCTATTCCACAATCAGCACCTAAAGTAGTTCCGTTGGCTTTTACCCAGCCATCCACAATCATCGGTTCGATGGGGTCGTTATCAAAATCAAATACCTTGTCCGAATTCTTCTCACAAACCATGTCCATGTGAGTTTGAAGAATGACAGTTGGTGCCTTTTCCATTCCGATTGAAGCAGGTTTCAGGATAAGCACATTCCCAACTGCATCGGTTTTACTTTCCAGTCCGTGTCTCTTTGCAAAATGGAGTAGAAACTGACGGATTTCTTCTTCTTTTTTGGATGGCCGCGGAACCTGACAAATTTCCTCGAAATAATTGAACAATGGTTGAGGAGTGAGTTTTGATAGCGTATTCATGGAAATATTTTTTCTTAAAAATGATAAAACAAATTAAACAGGACAACGATTGAAATCAGGTTTTTAGTTTTGAAAGTTATCATTCATTCAAGGTTCCTTTCTGGCTAAGCAGGATGGCTAACGGACGCGTTCCAGGGAATTCGGACATGACAATAATGAGGATCACTGTGATAGGCACACTCAGTAGCATCCCGGAAATCCCCCAAATGACACCCCAGATCGCCAATGTAAGAAAAACGACCAGCGGACTAATATTAAGTGAATTTCCCATTAGTTTCGGTTCTACTATGTTTCCGATGATCATTTGAATAGCACCAACAACAGCAAGAACAACAATTCCTGGTGTTAATTCTCCAAACTGCAGAATAGCGAATATGGTTGGAAAAGCGGTGGCGATTAACGACCCGATAGTTGGAATAAAATTCAGCACAAAAATTAAAAATGCCCAGAAAAGAGGTGCATCGACACCTATAAATAGCAAGGCAAAATAACTCAGGAATCCGGTCATCAAACTGGTGAGTGTTTTTAGAGCTACATAATTTCCGATTGAATGATCAATCTTTGACCAAAGATCTGTGACATGTTTGTATTTTTTATCATCCGGGTACATTGCACGAAGTTTCTTATTAAAACCCGGTTCTTCGAGTAACAAAAACACGAGGTAAAGCAAAACGGTAAAGGCATTTCCAAACAATCCGGTTAATGTGGAAAGTAATGAAGAAAGAATACTTGCAAACTTTATATCCTTACTAAAATCACCTAACATCGACATCAAATCAATATTAAATCTTTCATTGATCCCTTGGGTTATCTTATTTACATTGGCTTCGTACACCGGAAGCGTTTTGGAAAGTTCTGAGATGTTTTTCGAAATCATGGTTACAATCAGAACCATAAAACCAATTAATAACAAGGTTGAAAATACGGTAACCAGCCAAAGCGGTAAGCATTTAACAAACTTTACTTTTAACAATAGTTTTTTTATTACACGTATCAGAAACCAAAAAAGGATAGCCAGAACAAAAGGGAGAATGATTGACTGTGCATAAATAAATACAACTACCGTTGTAATAATAATCAGGAAAATATAAATCTTTTTAGTGTTATCCATGATATATTTTATTTGGCTGTGTAAAATACGAAGGATTTTTCAGCGGTAAAACAAGCCTTGAAACAACTACTAATTAAATGCATCAATCTAAGATTAAAAATACTTTTTGTCCAAATATCATATTTAAATTGTACCGTTTATCAAAATCACTATTTTTATAGGTACAAACCTTTAATAAACCAATCATTTTATGAATAAATCATGGGTGATACTTATTCTGCTTTCAATCGCATTTTCGTGTTCAAATTCCGGGACTGAATTAAAAGAAATCCAGGTAGAAAAATTGTTGCAGACGACTAAAAGCTGGGATGGTACCGATCTTCCGGAATATCCGGACGGAAAGCCTGAAATATCTATTGTGAAAGTAAGTATTCCGCCTCATTGCAAATTGGATTTGCATAAACATACCATAATTAATGCGGGCGTTTTGGTTGCCGGTGAATTAACAGTAATCACTGAAAACAAAGATACATTGAGAATGAAATCAGGAGATGCTCTTTCTGAAGTAGTTGAAACCTGGCACTTTGGATTAAACGAAGGAGAAACTACTGCCGAGATTATAGTTTTTTATGCAGGCACTCCTGAAATACCGCTGTCGGTACATGCTGTAAATGACAACCTGTAAATGATTGTGTTTAAGATAATTTCTCACGGTTGGGGTCTGTGTTGACTTTCATCGAAATATGCACTAACTTTAATAAAGTGTTAACAGATTCTGATTATGGGAATTGCTTACAACAAACACAAAACTTACCCTCAAAATATTTACTTCCGTGATTTTAGTGGGAAAGTTGATGTTCACGAAATAATACACTCATGGCAATTCTTATTGAATAATAACTTGTTAAATAGTGAAATCAGGGGAGTGATTAATAATCTAACTAATTGTCAGTTGGATATGGACATGGGGAGTTTTCAGGTTCTGATGGATTTTCTTAAGAAATACGAGCAATTACGCAAAATAAAATTAGCAGTTATCTGTAACGATCCGCGTACCATTGTATTTCCCACCCTGGGTGAAATGCAGGAAAAATCATTAAAAATTAAACCTTTTACTTCTGAAAATCCGGCTGTTAAATGGATTATGGAAGAGGTTTAATTATTTAAATTTTTTCTGATTCAGGTAAATTCCATTCTTCTTTCATCGAAATTCCCAAAGTCTCCAATTCTTCTAAAATTGGTTTGTAAATATCTGCCGAAATCGGAATTTGAACGCCTGTTTCTGTAATTCTTCCGTTGAGAATCATTTTAACAGCAATGGCAGCTGGTAAAGCAACTGTTCTGGCAATTGAAGTATCTTCTTTCGTTGCAAAATCAAGCAATTTTGATTTGATCACCTGTTTCGATTCATCGGCATTTTCAACAAGAAAAGAATGAAGCATGATAACCATGTCGCGGGCACCCTCTGCCAGCATCATTTTTCGTCGCATCAGGTCGGTAACCAGGTCCAGATTCGATCCTTCGTTCATCTGAACGAGGTCGTCACTAAAAAGACCCAGCCATTCCATTGCAATTATGGCTGGACTGTCGATATCAAGTTGCAGGCGTTCTGCCACTTTTTCTTTGATATTAGCAGGGTATACTTCCAACCGGCGCGCCATCACTTTTCGGTAAGTTTTACCTTCAAAAACTTTCGGATCGGTAGATGTCATTCCTAGTGATTTCATCGCATCCATAATTTCACACCAGTTTTTATAACGGAAGGTTCCCCGGTACATGATTTCTATTCCTTTCAGGTGGTACAAGTCGATGTAAGCCAGCGAATCGCGGTTCGGATATACTTCCATTTCCCCCACTTCAGGGAAATCAATTAACATCGGATTTTTAAATAAACCTTCGGCAGGAATTTCAATTATCTTCCCATCTTTCAGAAATTTGGCGCTGTTATTTCCCGCCATAATTACTCCGCGTGGCGACCACGAAAATTTATAACGAAATGGATTGTTGGCTTCTTCAGGTGTTGCCAGTGCTCCGCACAACGAATAGAATTCTTTGATCTTACCTCCTTGAGCTTGTACCTTGTCAATAATATTCATAGCTGTCATGTGATCAAAGCCAGGATCAAGACCTATTTCATTCAAAATCAAAATACCCGCATTTCTTGCTTCTTTGTCCAGTTTCTTCATTTCTTCAGAAACGTACGAAGCAGTGAGCATATTCTTTTTGTTTTTAATACAAAGCTTTGCAACGGTAACGTGGTGATTATATGGTAATAAACTTACAGTGAAATCGTGCGCAGCAATTAGATTGTTGAGCTTTTCCAACTCATCAATAGTCCACGAAAGAGCGGTTCCATTTTCTCGGCCACCAATCAGTTTTTCAGCTTTTTCTATGGTTCGGCTGGCTATTGTTAGTTGAAATTGATTATTGAGAAAGTAATCTATCATTGGTTTGGCTACCATCCCGGCGCCAAGTATTAAAATCTTATTCATTTCTGACTTTGTTAATTGTATTCACCTCTGCAAACGAATTGCGATTACAAAGGTTACTGGTAAAATCTCCCTTTCTGCCATGTGGCATGGTTTTTAAGAACCTTAAAGGTGGTGAAATTTTTACACTTACTTTCATCAGATGTTGTAAAATACATATTTATACTTAGAACTATATCGAAGTTTCTTTAACTTTCGTTCATGATTCAATCGTATCAATGTCCAATTTTCTTTTACGTTGGGATGCCGGAATGTCTCGACGAGGATACGGTTTCACATTAGCTGCGCTCGCAGCTAAATTAATCCATTACTTCTATCTGCATCAGGAATTGTTTTCAGGTGCTTTTTATAAAACATCCGAACCATTGAATTACAGGTGTGCCTGGAATCAGTAACTGGCGGGATAATTTTCGGTGAAAAAGTGTATGGACTTAACAACATGTGTTTTTTATCGTAAATGCAATAAAACTATTTTAATGAACTTAAAGGATTACAAAAACAATCTAAGTCAGGTTGATATCAGGAAATTGCTGGATCGTTACCAACTCAGTTCAGAGGTTATTCAAACCATTGAAACCGAAGAGTTGCTGCCTCCGGGCCTGGTACAACGTCTGCATAATTCGTACCCTAAATATTCAGGACTTTTCTTCGAAGAACCAGCAATATTTACAGATAAACCATATTATTCAGGTCTGAAAGGTTTTCGTGAGATTGTAAAGAAACTGAAGGAGAATGGGATTGAGATTGGGCACATCAAGGATCGTGAGTTTTTTATTGAAGTGTACCGCTTTCTGGCTACCAGATATGTACTGAACACCATTAACTGGAAGAATTTTGAAAACGATACAAATTACCAGCTCGTGTTCCCGCAGCCCGGTATGATCCATCCCAACGAGGTAAAAAAGTATGCCGATGCAAAAACCGATGAGGAACGTCGACAGGTGGTGGAGGCCTACATGCAGAAGACTAATCCGCACGACGGAAAACAGAAACTGAACAAGCCCTGGTACATCAACGAGGAAGGGCAGCTGGAAATTCTGGAAGGCTGTCAGCACAAGTACCCTTCAGTAAAACTTATCCTCGATAAGACGACGCAAACCTGTTTCTCATTTTGTACGTACTGTTTCCGTCATGCGCAGGTGCGTGGCGATGAAGATATGTTTGTACAGCACGAAGTTTCGCAGGTGCATGAGTACCTGAAGAAACACAAGGAGGTGAGCGATATTCTGATCACCGGTGGCGATGCTGGTTACATCCCTTACGAGCGACTGCTCGAGTATGTTCAGCCAATTATCGATGATCCGGAACTGATGCATATTCACACGGTTCGAATTGGTTCGCGCGCCATTAATTTTCAGCCTGAACTGATTTTGAGCGATCAGTTCAAACCAATCCTCGAACTCTTAAAAAAACTGATGGACAATGGAATTCAGGCAGTTTGGGTAGCACACATTTCCACTCCGCACGATATTCTGAATCCGGGATCGGTGGCAGCCATCCGAAGACTGAAAAAATACGGGATTACAGTAAAAAGCCAAAGTCCGATCATGAACCACATCAGTTTGTTTTACGGCGCTGATGGCAAAGTGGATGTTGATCGTTCAGCCAAAAACTGGATTGACCTCGGGAACCTGCTGGCTATGTTAGGTGTGGGATTCCACTCGATGTACTGTGCCCGTCCAACAGGCGAACACCACTATTTTACTGCACCGCTGGCAGATATTTCGAAGATATTCAGCAAAGTGTATCGTACGCTGGCATCGATGAACCGACCTTCACGATATATAACCATGACTTCATCAGCAGGAAAAACTTCATTGCTGGGTACTACTGAAATAAATGGTGAGAAAGTTTTTGTTCTGAAGTTTAACGAGGCCCGGAATATGGAATGGATGGATACGACTTTCTTCGCCAAATATGATGAGCAGGAAAACACGATCGAAAAGCTAAAGCCTTTTGGCAGCGATAAATATTTCTACGAAGACGAGCTTGCTGAAATTGAAAGCAAGCTTGAAGAGGCACTTTTGAAAGAAATGAAACTCGCAGAAACTCATGATAAATAAAGTTGTACCATCAGCAACGGCTGCAGTGGCTGATGTTTTTGACGGTGCCACAGTGATGATCAGCGGATTTGGTGAAGCCGGCAGTCCGGTGGAACTGATTCATGCGCTGGTTGATCAGGGAGCTAAGAATCTGACTGTGGTAAGTAACAACGCGGGTAGCGGACATGTGGGGCTGGCAGCACTTATCGAAAACCGACAAGTAAGCAAGATCATCTGTTCTTTCCCGCGTACCATGATCTCGGTGGTTTTTCCTGAACTGTTTCGTGCCGGAGAGATCGAACTCGAACTGGTTCCGCAGGGAACTCTGGCTGAAAGAATTCGGGCAGGAGGCGCCGGAATCCCTGCATTTTATACGCGTACTTCGGTAAACACTCCGCTTGAGGATGGAAAAGAAATCAAAGAATTCGATGGTAAAAGTTACGTAATGGAAAAAGCGATTTGTGCTGACTTTGCTTT
>DAOPJR010000022.1:0-41571 GCA_035399765.1 Draconibacterium sp.
TGGTGACGAAATATTATCTATCAATTCCGTGAGTATGAACGAAATAATTAAAAAATTAGAGACGTATTTTTCATCAGATGCTTTTAATGAATCACACAAAATATACAAGATAAATTTAAATTTTTCATTTGCATATAATTATATTGAAAGTCCTGAAGATTTTAATTTACAAGTTAAAAAATCTGATAATTCAACAATCCAAACAAGTTTAAAAGCGAAAAAAAATAATTTATTATTTGATGAAATATATTCAAATAGTACTCCCGAATTTCCATTTAAATTTAAAATGGTGAATGATAAAATTGCATTTTTAAAGATATATTCATTTATGTATTCTGATTTCGATAAATTTAAGGCTTTTATTGATAGCTCATTCAACCAAATAAAATCAAATTCTATTACAAAATTAATAATTGATTTAAGAGGTAATTTTGGAGGCGATCCTTATTATTCGTCTTATTTGTTAAGTTATGTTATCAATAAACCTTTTGTCTATTTTTCTGAAAATGCAGAAAATTACCCCGAACTTTCTACTGAATTAAAACCAAACGAAAATGTTTTTACCGGAGATGTTAAATTCTTAACTGATGGTGCTTGTTTTTCTACTACCGGGCATTTTATATCTTTAATTAAATATTACAAAATAGGCGAAATAATTGGAGAAGAACCAGGTGGTTCATTTTCTTGTAATGACAACAGTAAATTGTTTACTTTACCTAATTCTCATTTAACAGTTAATATTGCCCGAAAAACAGTTCAAACTGATGTTGAAGGAATGCAAATTGGTTACCAGATAAAACCAGATTACGAAGTAATTCCTAATATACAAGATGTTTTAGATGAGAAAGATGTTCAATTGGAATATGCAATAAAAGCATTCAAACAGTAAACAAAGTATCGATAACAAAAATAATTGGAAAAAAATGTTTTTAACTTATAACAGCCGACAATGCAAGTAGTTAAGATAACTTTGGACAGAAATACAAATATTAACTTTGGTGCGAAAATGAAACGTAAGCATTTTACACTCTTGCACATGTGACTGTTATTTTTCGATGTGCACCAAATTAAAAAACCGAAATACTACGCTAAAAGACAGAATTGATTTATATCCTCATATTAACACCGGATATGAAATGTCATTTGAAATGAACAATGAATAAAATACTAACCCTAAAGCGGGGTATAAGGCAGGTCGGGGTTTGTGCGGATTCGACAAGTCGAATCTCGCGCCAACCTCAGTTTCGGTCGGACAATCCCGAGTACTCGGGACCGCCGCGACCTCAATACCACCACAGTTGTAAGCATATTACAGAAAACAGACAAATATGAATGCAGATAGTCAAACATTAAACAAACGCAGAGTTGATATCGATTGGCTCCGAATATTGGCTGTTCTTTTACTCGTGCCATTTCACAGCGCACTAATTTTTAATCACGAACCGCAGGTGGTTATGTATGTGAAAGATGCCACCAACAGTTTTTTTCTAAATCGTTTTGCAGGATGGATCCATCAGTTTCATATGCCGCTGTTGTTTTATGTTTCGGGAGCAGCAACTTATTTCTCATTGCAAAAGCGCAGTTCCTGGCTCTATACGAAAGAGCGTTTCCTGAAATTACTGATACCAGCTATTTCGGGATTGATTCTGATTATTCCGCTCATAATTTATATTCATCAGGTTTATAATGGAACCCAGATTGATTTTTGGCAGTGCTATGCAAATTTTTGGCAATTTACGCCCGATTTAACAGGAATGGATGGTCATTTCACCCCTGCACATTTATGGTTTCTTATTTACCTGTTTGTATTTTCAATGGTTGGGTTGCCTTTTTTTATGGTATTTAGGAAAAATGGCAGCGAAAAGTCCATCAAAAAATTGTTGGATGTCACTAGAGTTCCTATAGTCATTATTGCTTTATTTACCCTGTCTGCTTTATCTGCAAAAATGAACATGCTTGGAGATAAAAATCCCATTTTTTACTTTATCTTTTTTGTTACGGGATACGTGTTTATGTCTGACCGCCGGTTCCAGCAACATATCGATAAATATGCAACGCTTATCCTGATTGCCGGAATAGCATGTGAAATTGCCCGCCAGCTTTCTTATCCTTTTATTTCATCACAAACAATTATTTTAGTAACAGGAGTACTGAACAGGTGGTTATGGCTACTGGCTATTCTTGCTTTCGGACACCAGTTTTTGAATAAATCAAATCACATGCTAAAATATTTATCTCAATCTTCGTACCCATTTTATTTGTTTCATTTACTACTCAATACAATTGTCGGGTTTTATATTGTCCAAATACAGGCAAACGTTGCGGTTAAATATTCAATCATTGTTATTCTTACAATCCTGACAACTTTCGTTCTTTATGAAATCATAAGGCGTATACCTGTTATTCGTTTTTTGTTCGGGGTAAAAAAGCAAAAAACGTAAATTGAACAAATTCTTTTTGATAGAAGGGAAACCAAATACGTCGGCACACACATTTTGCATAAGTAATGCAGGCTATGTGACAAACATCAGGATTTGTCTTCCGCTCAAACTGCTTCGCGATTTGAGCGGAAAATTATCACACAATCTACCACTACTCATACAGTGACCATTAGCACCAATTTTAAAACATAAATTATGATTATATCGATATTATTAAGCTTAATCCTACTTGGACTTGGAATACTACATTTTAATTGGGTTGCCGGAGGAAAATTTGGACTGGATCAGTCTTTGCCTACGAAAGAAAATGGAGAAAAAGTCTTCAATCCCGGGAAAGCTGAAACGGCCATTGTCGGAATTGGACTAACTGCATTCGGAATTTTCTACCTATTTGAATCCGGGCTTATCGAATACACTTTTCCGGAATGGATTATAAAATATGGAAGCTGGATGATTCCGGGAATATTCCTTTTACGGGCCGTTGGTGAATTTAAATATGTAGGATTCTTTAAAAGCGTGAAAAAAACCGAATTCGGAAAGTGGGACACAAAATTGTTTTCGCCTTTATGCCTGGTAATCGGAGTACTGGGAATTATACTGAATACACTAAAATAAAGTTCTCTTCTTAAAGCCAAAGGTATTTTCACTTCTCAATGTGATATTGTATTTTTCGGAAAAATTAGAACATGCGACTTCGTTTGATTTTTTTCTTAGTGATTTTAAGTTTGGCAGCCGGTGCACAAAATACAAGCGTAAAAATTGCACTTGCCAAATACAGTGGCGGCGGCGACTGGTATTCCGATCCGACAGCTTTACCCAATCTGATTAAATTCTGCAACCAGAATCTGAATACCAACATTAATCCCGAACCTGCCACAATCGAAGTGGGAAGCCCGGAAATATTCAATTATGCTTATGTTGAACTCACCGGTCATGGCAACATTATTTTTTCTGAAAGCGATGCCATGAATCTTCGTACCTACATGGAAGCAGGAGGTTTTTTACATGCCGACGACAACTACGGAATGGATGAATATTTCAGGCGTGAAATCAAAAAGGTCTTCCCCGATAAAGAACTGGTGGAGTTGCCTCCCTCCCATCCTATTTTCCATCAGAAATATGATTTCCCGAATGGTTTACCCAAAATCCATGAGCATGACAACAAACCTCCGCAGGCTTTCGGAATTTTTATTGAAGATCGGTTGGTTTGCCTGTACACCTACGAGTGCGACCTGGGTGACGGTTGGGAAGATCCGGATGTTCATAACGACCCCGCTGATTTACGTGAAAAAGCACTTGAAATGGGAGCCAACATTATTTCCTTTGTTTTTGACCAATAAAAGACAAAATGCATGAATGCGAAAATGCATAAATGCTAACATAGAAAGAATGAATCAGATAAAATGATGAAAAAGAGGCAACAATATTGGCACAAACACAAAAGTTTAAAACCAACTCATTCAAATTCATAACAACTTTAAGTCAGGATTATTTAAACATTAACGCATTCAGCATTGATTATGAAGATAGTAGCCTTTAACGGAAGCCCGCGCAGAAATGGAAACACCGTTCTTCTTTTACAGGAGATGTTCCGAATTTTCGAATCCAATGGAATAGAAACCGAAATGATACAGCTTGGAAACAAAGTCGTTCATGGGTGTACGGCCTGCGGTGTTTGTAAGGATAAACAGGATGGCACATGCCATATTAAAAACGATCACCTGAATTATTGTATCGAAAAAATGGTGGAGGCCGATGGAATCATTATCGGTTCTCCGGTATACTTTGCCGATGTAACTCCCGAAGTAAAGGCACTAATCGATGTGGCCGGTTATGTAACCCGTGCCAGCGGACACCTGCTCAAAAGGAAAGTAGGTGCCGGTGTAATAGCGGTCAGACGTGCCGGTGCCTTGCACGCTTTCGAAACCATCAATAATTTCTTTTTAATCAACCAGATGATCGTACCGGGTTCCAGTTACTGGAATCTGGCAGTCGGACGCGATCCAGGCGACGTGCTCAACGATGTGGAAGGAATGAATACCATTCGAACATTAGCTGAAAACATGAGCTGGTTACTGAAAAAACTACATAGTGAAGCATAAAAAAGTCCTTCTGAACCAGAAGGACTCCCCTGTATCTTTAAGTTCTGTTTATTGCGCAATTACAACCAGGTATTTCGACACACTCCAGAATTCAGCCTGGTTGTCGATATACAAAGTATCAGCGGTTTTTTCTCCCGAAATATGGAATGAACCTGCCGGATGAACCGAAACAACATCGGCTTTTTTCACATTAAGCGGAAGGTATTCCAGTTCCCGTTTGTCAACACCGGTAAACACATCTTTATTAAAATCTTCACGAATAGTTGATGTTCTGCCAAGGCCCAGGAAGCCGCCAGAACGATCAATCACACCACTTTCCTTAAGCTCTTTGCTGCTTCCAACCACGTAATAAGCCTTGTTCATCTCCGATATCTGCATATCGATGGTATTTGACTTTTGCTGACTTTCATCTTCTATTACTGCAATTCTATCGTTGAGTTGATGAATATCGTTTGTCAGATTCTGAACATCCAAGTTCAGCCGGGCAATTTCAGTATCTTTTTCTTCCAGTTGTTTTTGAAGATTGCCAACCATTAACTCCAGTTCCTTTATGGTTGCATTTAACTTTCCAACCTTGTAATTTGAGTTATTCAGCTTTTTCTGCAAAGCACTTACCTGATCTTTATTTTTCTGTAACAGATCATTTAGCAGGTCAATATCTTCTAAAATTTTTTGTTTTTGAGAATAGCTCATTTCGCGCTGCTCAGCTTTAGTTACAGTTACCAGTTTTTCTATGGATTTAATGGAATCGAGCCTGGTCGTGATTTCATTAAAATCACTCAAATAATCTACAATGGATGAATCCTTCATTGCAGCCTGAACATTCAGGCTATCACGTTCAATCATTAAACGTTCCGCATCCTTTTTATAATTATGACATGATGCCAACATAAACAACCCAAGAGTTACAACCAACAACCTTTTCATTTTTTCTGATTTTAAGTTTATATGAGATTACTAACACAACACAAAGTAGCTCTAATTTATTGTTTTACAAATGCTAAACAAAGTTAATACAAAAAAAGCCCTCCTGAAGAATCAGAAGGGCTTATATACATTTCTTTTTCCTTACTTCGATCCCTGCTCAAATTTAAGCGTTTCTGTAGTTTGATCACATACTTCAGTAGGCCCGAAATACTGGATTGGCCCGGGATAAATAAAATTGGTGCTATACGCCCACTCTCCTCTTTTTGAAACAAAATACTTATATGGAGCGCCATCCAGCTCAACCAGTGCTTTCTGAATAACCGGTTTCATATGACCATGGCGTTTTTCCATGTTCATCATCATGGTAATTGGAACACCACCAGCCAGCCACTCGTCGGCAGGAGCGGTTGTATTTCTAACCGATGACATATAACCTGTTTTACCTGCTGCAATTAACACAGAGGCTGTGTAACCCAAAGAGTAACAATAATCGGCATCGAAATTCGATGGAGCCGCACAACGACCTTCATATCCAAAGAAGTGATATTGAGTCAAAAATTTGCTTACATATTGTCCTGCTTTTTTCATGGCATCTAAACGGGTTTTAACCATTTCGCCTAATAATTTCTCTGTTTCAATCAGTGATACCTGAACATTTCCATGCGGGTCGCGATCGAGTGAAAGCTGGGTTTTAATTCCCGAAGGAAGCGATTTGAAAACTTTTGCTGAGTCTTTACTTAACTGGCCCTCAATCCACTCGTTACGATGGCTTTTACGTAACATCTGGAATTCCTTTTCTGATTCAGATCCCTCAGCAAGTAAGTCATTCAGTTCAGAGATCAGTATCTTCATTTCCGGAATAAATTCGATCAATCCTTCCGGAATCAGAGCCACACCAAAACTATCACCATTTTCTGCACGTTTGGCAACAATCCCGGCAATATAATCTACAATTTCACCCAGAGTTTGTTTCTTTTCAGCCACTTCTTCTGAGATTAAAGTGATATTAGGCTGCGTTTTTAAAGCGCATTCCAGTGCAATATGGGAAGCCGAACGTCCCATTAATTTAATAAAGTGCCAGTACTTTTGAGCAGAATTGGCGTCGCGCTGAATGTTTCCGATTAATTCAGAATACACTTTGGTTGCTGTGTCAAAACCAAAAGAGGTTTCGATCATTTCGTTTTTCAGGTCGCCGTCAATGGTTTTCGGACAACCGATCACTTGTACACCTGCATTGATTTTTGAATAATATTCGGCCAAAACACACGCGTTTGTATTCGAATCATCGCCTCCAATAACAACCAATGCTTTCAGGTTAAGATCTTTAGCAATTTCCAAACCTTTGTCGAACTGTGCTTCTTCCTCGAGTTTGGTGCGTCCCGAACCAATGATATCAAAACCACCGGTATTGCGGTACTCATCAATAATATCAGCTGTCAGTTCCTTGTATTTATGATCGATCAATCCGCCGGGGCCCAATAAAAATCCGAATAATTTGCTATCAGAATTGATTTTCTTGATTCCGTCGAAAATACCGGAAATAACGTTATGTCCACCCGGAGCCTGACCCCCCGACAAAATTACACCTACATTAAAAGGTTCGTTTTCAGTAGCTTTATCACCGGCTTCAAAACTAATCAAAGGCATTCCATATGTATTTGGAAACAGGGCTGCTATTTCCTTCTGGTCGGCAACTGATTCGGTTTTCTCACCTTCAACTACAATTGCGGTACCTTGCTGAAGTGATTTTGGAAGTTTAGGCTGATACTTCGCCCTTTCTTTCTGTAATGCGCTAATGTTCATGTTTATATTATTTTTTTGATTTTTCGAAAAGCGTATCAAAAATAAGGGATTTTAAACGGATGGTCGCTCTTAATCACTTTAAAATAAATGATTTAAAGATAAGTTAAAAGGCGCATGCTTTCTATTCCAAAAGTGTTGACTGTGAATAAAATACAATGGGTGAATCTTGCGTTATTTTTTAGGGAATAATTAAAATGAACATAAATATCGGTTGACCAATATTTATTTTGTGAGTATCTTTCTGTCAAATCAAGTTTTAGGTATACCCGAATGTTGAAACGAATAGTAAAAATACTGATTTACCTTATTCTTAGCCTGTTTTTGCTGATTGTTATTTTGGCAATTATAGCCGCATTTTCAGAGAATAAAATTGCCAGGTTAGCGCTGGATCAAGTTGGAAAAACCACTAATATTCCCATTGAAGTGGAAAAAATCGATTTTTCACTGATCCGCAATTTCCCTTTGGCAACTATCGAATGTAACCAACTTACAGTGTTTGCCCCTGAAAATGCCGGGGAATTTGCAAACGATACACTTTTTCACTCCGGTAAACTTTTTATTTCCGTGGATGTGAAACCACTGCTTCATGGCTTTTTCGATATACGAAGAGTAGAATTTGATCAAAGCAAAGTATTTTACGAAGTGGATACAAGTGGATATTCCAATCTCGATTTCTTAAACGATACAACTCAGCATACTGAATTTGACACGACAGCGAATACAATCAGTATCAACCTGAAAGAACTCAAAGTTACAAACCTTACTTGTATTTATAATGATGAGAAACAACTTGCTACTGCCAACCTTAAACTTCAGTCGCTGAATATTTCAGGGCATGCAAACAATACAAGCTATGCTGGAGCCGGAGAAATGAAAGCAATTTTAAGCGATCTGAGATATCCCGAAACAAATGTCCATTTAATGCACGAAACGACTTTAGATTTTAAAGGAGCTTATGATAATGATTCATTAAAGATCGACCGCGTTACTGTTGACATTGACGACGATGCCAGGATTAATGCGAGTGGCAAGGTAGCCATTGCTGATACCTTATGGGCAAATCTGCTGATTCAGGCCGAAAAGCTAGATTTAGGTCAACTTGCAAAATACATCCCCGACAGTTTGTTTGAAGAATACGGAATCAGAAAAGCATCTGGGATATTGGTTGCCGATGCCAGTATTGAAGGAAAATTAGGAAGTTCGGAGCTACCTGCAGTAGATGCCGCCTTTCGTTTTTCCGACGGAAAAATCAAATACCTTGATTACCCGGAATTAAGTAATATCTCCATGCAGGGAGAAGTGAACAATGGGGAAAAAAGAACACTGGCTGATTCTTATTTTGCATTCAGGAATTTGAAATTCAGTACCGACAGCAGTCATTTTACCTTAAGCGGATCAGTAAATAATCTCGATCGTCCCGAATTCAAACTTCACTCAAATGCTGACATCAACTTAAAAGAAGCAGCCCGGTTTATTCCCGATTCGATGGTTCAGAATCTGTCAGGCCGTGTGCAAGTTGAATTTTCAACAAAAGGCGTTGTGCCTGACTCCATCACTGATGCATATATACAAACCATGCTTGATAACTCGCAGCTTGCTTTGAATTTACAAAATATTGCAGCTGAAAAAGATTCCAGCATTTATGTTTCGCAACTAAACGGAACCATTGATTACAAGCCTAATTCTATCAAGTTAACTGGAATTAGCGGAGCGGCTGATGTTCCGATGATTCATATCAACCATTTCACTGTTGATGCCAATGTTACCGGAAATCCTTTAAATATGGACTCATTGGCAATATCGTTTGAAAACCTGGAAGCCGAATTAGACAGCAGCAAATTTCAAATCTCAGGAAACGTCAGAAACCTTTCTAAACCTGAATATTTCGTAAAGGGAGAAATAAATCTTAATCTGGCCGAGATCAGTCAGTTTATTCCTGATTCCCTGGTGAATTCTGTCGCCGGCACGGTCCACTCCCGCTTTCAATCTGCGGCAACGCTTAATTTGGATTCCATCAGCGATCAGATTATGAGTATTGCGATGGAAAAAAGCAGTTTTGATCTTGATTTGCAAAATATTACTGTTACATCCAACGATTCGATGATGAATGTAAAGAATGTAACAGGCGCACTCAGCTATATAAACGACACCTTCAATATCAGGAGTTTAAGCGCTGAATATATGGGAATGAAAACGCAGATGGACAATGCAATTGTTACCAATGCGTATGCCGGTGCCATGCAAAATCAAGCTGTTCAAATAAATGTACATGGCAATTTTTATGCTGATAAAGTTGATTACGACCGCCTTGCCATTTTTATGGAAGAACCATCTCAAACTCCATCGCAAGAAGTTTCGAATGAGCCTTCAAAATATACCTACAAAATAAATGGACGAGCCCGGGTGGACGAGTTGAAGTACGAAAAAGCCATCTTTAAAAACATCGATACTCGTTTTTTAGTGAAAGAAAACTATTATGTAATCGATAGTATGACCACGAATGCTTTTCAGGGCAACGCCACGACTTCGGCAAAAGTAGAGATGCTGGACAGTGCACAAATGGTTGTTTGGTTTAAAACCAATATGCACAACATGGATGTAACGCAGCTGGTTGATGCATTTGGAGAATACATGGATTACGACGACATTCAAAAAAATAATGTTCAGGGAACGCTCAGTTCGGTAATGGATGGAAAGATTGTGATGAAGGACTTTGAACCCAATTACGATGAAATGTTACTAAAAGGTGATATCACTTTAGAAAACGGAGCTTTATTCAATGTAAAGCCGGTGATGGAAGTAGAGCAAATTTCAGGTGTAGGGATTAAAAACCTCGACAGTTTGTATTTCAGTACCCTGAATAGCAGCCTCTTCCTGTTTCGAAACAATTTATACATTCCCCGCACCGAGATCAGAACCAGTTCATTTGATGCTATGTTTTTAGGTATGTACAGTTTTGGAGAAGATTATGCCTACCACATTCGAATGTTTCTAGGCGAAGTCTTATCTAGTAAATCGAAGGCAAACCTAAGAAAACAAGCTCAGGCCGGCGGTTTCGATGATGAGGACGAAAAAGATGTAACCAAAGGCAGAACTTCGATTTACGTGGTATCAAAATCAGAAAACGGAAAAGAAAAAGCAGGCTTCGACAACAAACACGACCGTGCAAATATGGTGGCCCGGGTGAATCTGCAACAACAAATGGTTAACCTGAACTTTCACCCAAAACTTGTTACATACAATACAGAAGATTAATTTATGCTAAAACAACTGTCAATATTGGTACTAGTGTGTTCTTTTATTTTTTCCGGATGCAACAATCAGACTTCTGTTCGAAAAGGTCAGACCCTTAAAAATCAGGTAACTGAAAAAGCTGAGGATGTTGTATTTGGGAGTCCTGCTGCCACATATTCTGTTATTATGTATGGCAGTTATAATTGTACATATTGCCGCTTATTTTTTTCACAAACATTACCTGAATTAAAGAAAAAATACCTCGACAACGGTACTTTAAAGCTCGTGTTAAAGTTTATCGACTTCAATGAAAATCCAGCGGTTCTAAGGTCGTTGCAGGCTGCCAGTTGTATTTCACAATTTGGCGATTATGAAAAATTTCATCCGCTTTTACTTATTAGCCCGGGTGTGGTCCTTACCGAAGATTTTAACCAGTTGCTCGATGATATTATGGAGAATAATCCTGATATTGCAGAATGTATTCTGAACAATAATAATTACGCCTACTTACGTTCTAATATGGATGAATTCAAAGCAAACGGGTTGACAGGAACACCTACTTTTATTTTTGGGGATAAAGCTTTCCCTGGGTTTCTTTCGTTCGATGAGTTTGAGGCATTATTTAATAAAGAGTTTAATTTCTAAACCGAATAATATGAAATTCAAATTATTTTTTACGCTTTTACTGGGAATGGGGATTTTTGTTTTCACCTCTTGTTCTGAAGTAACTTCAGAGGAGGTTTGCAATGATCCAAACATTTCATGTGGCAGTGCAGTTATCGAATCATGCTGCACCAATACCGAATGTTACTGGGTTTATAACGGCACAAAATACACCTGCAGTGGTACAGATTGCGATGCTGTGTATGATATTATTATAGGAAAATGCACTGCTGCCGTAGCCAATGTTGATATAACCGAAACTGATTTACAATTGATTAAGGCCAAACTGCAAGAGCTTAACAGGGAGTTGCTGATTCAAGCACGCGCCGCTTCCGGATGCGAATATTAAAATCCTAATCTTTAATTTGTCAGGAAGTCTAGAATATTACTGGCTCCACCTGAGCGGCCTCCACGGTAAAATTCGGTGTAACCGCAACGTTTGCAGCTAACCGCGGTAAAACGTCGGTTCTGTATATTGAAATACTTGGTAAAACCGGCACCTGTAGTTCTTATTTCATCCACTTCGTATTCCCAACTGCCGCACTTGGCACAAGAAAATTGTTTTTTCATGGTTTTTCGTTTTGCTGAATATTTATTTTATTATATGGGTATCACTTTTTAAAATGCATTACTAAACGAACAATAATAACTGAAATCGTTATTATTACAGCAAGTAATATGAATATTTCCTGAACTACTTTCACCTTTGATTTAGGATGCTTCTTTTTACTTTTTAAATGATCGTATCTACCCATTTTCTGAACCTTTCTTTAATCGCTTTGCATCCTTTAAGGCATTATGTATGATCCATTCCAGTTGTCCATTAATACTCCTGAAATCGTCGGCCGCCCATTTTTCAAGTGCGTCCATTGTTTCAGGATCTATCCGTAATACGAATGTTTTTTTCTTCGACATCTTTCTACTCCTCTCCTTCCATTAATTTTCTCATGGCGTATTCTAAGGCCTGTTTCTTTTGAGTTCCTATCAACAATTTCTTGCCATTTTTAAAATACAACTGGAGCCCTGTATCTCCTGAAACAGTGTATGAAGTACCGTACTTTCTTCTACGCTTTAATCCATGTCCACCATATTCGCGTCTGGCTCTAAATGTTCTGATTTCATACCGTTCTATCTCTTCGCGTGATATTTTTTTCCATTTTCTGATAAAAGGTGGATATGCCACAAACAATGCTTCTTCGGTAATTTTTGTTTTTAAGCTTGAGGTAAATATTTTCAGAAAAATAAATCCAACCATAACAACAGAAGCTATTCCTGTTACGGACAAACCTGGTGTTGACATTGGGTGGTCTCCGAAAGGCTTATTTAAAACAACCTGCGAATAAATACCGATTGAAAACGGAACCAAAACAGACAAAAGAGTGGCGACCATGAGTAATTTGAACCACCACTGATTAAAACGTTGTTCCTCTGAGAAAAGAACCTTTTCCATTTCGGTTTTAGTATAAAGTTCCGGTATTCACAATTGGCGTAGCATCTTTATCACCACAAAGAACTACCATCAGGTTACTAACCATGGTTGCTTTTTTCTCCTCATCGAGATCAACAATTTTTTTCTGACTCAACTCATCCAAAGCCATTTCTACCATACTCACAGCACCTTCAACAATTTTATAACGTGCAGCTACAATAGCAGTTGCCTGCTGACGCTTCAACATAGCCTGTGCAATTTCCTGTGCGTATGCAATGTGATTGATACGTGCTTCAATTACTTCAATCCCGGCAATATCTAATCGTTCAATAATTTCACGCTCCAGTTCATCATTCACTTCTTCGGTCCCATCGCGGAGGGTTACTTTCGCCGATTCATCTTCAATATTATCGTATGGATACAAGCCAGCCAGCTTACGCAGCGCTGCTTCACTCTGTACAACTACAAAATGTTCATATTCATCAACTCCGAAAGCAGCTTTGTAGGTTTCACTTACCCGCCAAACCAAAACGAGGCCAATCATGATGGGATTTCCAAGTTTATCATTCACCTTTATGGTTTCACTGTCGAAGTTGCGCGCCCGCAATGAAATCTTTTTCCTCACAAAGAATGGATTCACCCAGTAAAAGCCATTTGATTTAATGGTTCCCTTGTATGCACCGAAAAGAATCATCACGCAGCTTTGATTCGGATCAACTACTGTAAATCCGATGGCAATAAGAATAAAAGCCGCAATCAATACAACAGCAGGAACGATCATTCCACGCACAACACCAAATACGATCAGAACAACTAGTAATAGTTCCACTAAAAGGAACAGATAACCTGATACTCCAGAATATTGCTTTTCCATGACATTAAAAATTAAGTAATTTAATATTATTTTGATATCACTAAATTAATACGTTTTTTCATAAATATCAAGATATTGTCAAAAAAAATATATTCATAATTTTGTACTAAACACATCCATGGTTTCATTGTTATTAAATAATACCTTTCAGAATAATGAAATTTATAAAAGAACCAATTAATCAATTTATCCGGCTTGAGACCTCAAGCAGCATTATCTTATTTAGTGCATCCATACTTGCTGTTGTACTGGCAAATAGTCCGTTGGGACCCGATTTCCTTGGATTCTGGAAAGAATACATCAGCATCAATCTTCCGGGGTTTGAACTTTCAAAACCACTTTATAAGTGGATTAACGATGGATTGATGGCCATTTTCTTCTTTGTTATCGGACTGGAAATTAAGCGGGAAATACTGACCGGTGAACTTAGTCATATCAAAAAAGCCTCGTTACCACTGTTCGCAGCAATAGGGGGTATGATCATTCCGGCTACTTTGTTTACTGTGTTGAATTCAGGAAATGCAGGAGGTGAAGGTTGGGGAATTCCGATGGCAGCCGATATAGCATTCTCGCTGGGGATTTTAACTATGCTTGGAAAACGTGTTCCTGCCGGGATGAAAGTATTTTTGATGGCTTTTGCCATAATCGACGACCTCGGTGCTGTTTTGGTAATCGCTTTTTTCTACAGTACCAACCTAATCTGGAGTAATATTTTTATTGGACTGGGCATTGTGGCTGTCCTTATGTTGCTTTCCCATTTCAATTATTATTCGAGATACCTGTTTTTCATTGCTGGTTTAGCTGTGTGGGTGCTGTTCCTTAAATCTGGTATCCACGCAACCATTGCAGGAGTGCTGATGGCATTAACCATTCCATTAAATCGAAAAACCGACACCCGACTGTTCTACAATCGAAGCAAAGAACTTTTAGACAAATTTCTGGAAGATTGTGATACCGGGGAAAACAAAACGGTACTTTCGAAAAAACAACTTCATACCATTGACGAACTGGAAGAACTGACCGAAACAACCACATCGCCTTTACAACACCTTGAGCACAACCTGCACGGATGGGTTTCGTACCTGATTATGCCGGTTTTTGCTTTGGCCAATGCAGGAGTAATATTCAATTTTTCAGGCGATTCAAATATTGCTCTGTCTGTAAACATCACCTTGAGTATGATTATTGGAAATGTGATTGGAATATTTTTATTCTCCTGGCTTTCTATCAAACTTAAAATATCAGAACTCCCGGAAAATGTAAATTTCAAACAATTGATTGGTGTATCATTTTTAGGAGGATTGGGGTTTACCATGTCATTATTCATAAACAACCTGGCATATACTGATCCGGTATTGGTTGATTCTGCAAAAATGGGGATTTTGATAGGTTCGCTTATTGCCGGAACACTTGGCTATATCACTATCAGAATGACAATTAAACCAGGTGTTTCATAAGTATTAAAATCAGTACTTTAAAATAAATGAGAATGAAAAAGGCACCTAATCAGTGCCTTTACTATTAATTTAAAATCATTTCCACATATCCTGTCGACTTTGTTTCTATTACATCGTACGACCGGGCAAAATTTAGAATCTTATCAATGGAAGCTTGTGACGGTTCCATATTTGTTGTTTCAGAAGTATCAACGCTCCCAATTACATCTGATTCTATTTCGGATAATAATTTTCGATTACAAGTGTTGATACAATAAATTAAAGTAGAGATATCATGCATAGGCATTTCGATTAAATTTTAATTACAAAACGCCCTGCAAAATCTTTTATTGTGTTAACGAAAGTTAAATCATGGTCAGCGTCAAATTCTTTTTCTCAATCAATTTCCGAAGATTGATTAAGGCATATCTCATACGTCCCAATGCAGTGTTTATACTTACATCGGTCTGATCTGCTATTTCCTTGAAGCTCAGCCCCATATAATGACGCATATAAATAACCTGCTGTTGATCTTCAGGTAATTCTCTTATCAACTCTTTAACCTCAAAAAGTATTTGAGTGTTGACCATTTCATCTTCAATGGTCTTATCTGAAAACTTTTGTGAATTGAAAATATCAACTTCTGTACTATCATTCGAAATAGTACCTTTCAATTTCTCTTTTCTGAAATGATCGATGATAAGATTGTGCGAGATACGAAGCACCCAGGAAATAAATTTACCGTTTTCGATATACCGTCCTTTTTTAAGTGAACGGATAACTTTGATAAACGTTTCCTGGAATATGTCCTCTGCCAGCTCCTGATTTTTAACAATCAGCACGATATACGAAAATACCCTGCTTTTATGACGTAAAATTAAAATTTCGAGTGATTCTTGATCGCCTTCAATAAATCGTTGAACGAGCTCATTGTCGTCCAGTGAGTTAAGTTTGAACATTATATTCTATTTTTTAAATAAAAAGTAGAATTGATCTATAGGCGTCAAATTTTAAGTGTGGTTTAACTTTTATTATAATTTTGTAGTTCCAAAAATGAAACTTTTTAAGGAATAATACAACTTTTTGTATCAAAATATTACAATTCCCATTAAAATATGTCTGAAAGCAAAGTCGCTAAAAACATTGAAATACAGAACGCCAGGGTACACAATCTTAAAAATGTCAGTTTAAAAATACCCCGAAACAAGTTCATTGTTGTTACAGGTGTTTCAGGTTCCGGAAAGTCTTCACTGGCATTCGATACGCTTTTTGCAGAAGGACAACGAAGGTACGTGGAAAGCCTTTCATCCTATGCTCGTCAGTTTTTAGGCAGGATAAACAAACCGGAAGTAGACTTTATTAACGGGATACCACCGGCTATTGCCATCGAACAAAAAGTAAACACACGAAACCCACGCTCTACGGTAGGAACTTCTACAGAGATTTACGATTATTTGAAACTGTTGTATGCACGAATTGGTAAAACGTTTTCGCCGGTATCCAATCAGATAGTAACGCGAAATAGTGTTACTGATGTGGTTGACTACATCAATTCGTTTGCTGACGGAACACGCATGGTAATCGCAGCGCCACTAACTGCAAAAAACGGTAGATCGATACTTGAAGAAGCTGAATTGCTGATGCAACAAGGTTTTTCAAGAATAGAAACCAATAACGAAATTCTGAGAATTGAAGACCTTTTAAAAGATAATAAACAAAATTTTTGTTCGGGCGAATGCAACCTGGTAATCGACCGGATCTCTGTTCAAAATGATGAAGATACGCAAAGTAGGATAGCTGATTCAGTTCAAACGGCTTATTACGAAGGACACGGTGACTGTGTGGTAAAAGTATACCTGGAAAACAAAACTGAAATTAAATCTTTTTCAAACCGGTTTGAAGCAGACGGTATTGAGTTTGAAGAACCAACCGTGCACATGTTCAGTTTTAACAATCCGGTTGGAGCTTGCCCAACCTGCGAAGGATACGGAAAGGTGATCGGTATTGATGAAGATCTTGTTATTCCAAATAAATCACTCTCTATTTACCAAGATGCGATTGCCTGTTGGAAAGGCGAAAAGATGAGTGAGTGGAAAAACCAGTTGATATATTCTGCCGAGAAATTTAATTTCCCCATTCACAAACCTTTTTATGAACTAAGTGATGAACAGAAATTCCTTCTTTGGACCGGAAACAAATATTTTGATGGATTAAATGCCTTTTTCAAATTTCTGGAAGAAAGCAGTTATAAGATTCAGTACCGGGTAATGTTGTCGCGTTACCGGGGGAAAACCGTCTGTCCCGAATGTAAGGGAAGTCGATTAAAACGGGAAGCCGGTTATGTAAAAATTGCAGGTAAATCGTTACAGGAACTGGTATTGATGCCCGTTTCTGAACTACGTCATTTCTTTTCAGAACTTCAGATTGACAAATACGAATTTGAGATCGCTAAACGAATCCTGATTGAGATTACCAACAGACTTGAGTTTTTATGCGATGTGGGACTGGGATATCTAACACTAAATCGGTTGTCATCGACTTTGTCGGGCGGTGAATCACAGCGAATTAACCTGGCAACTTCGCTGGGTAGTAGTTTAGTGGGTTCGTTGTATATTCTGGATGAACCTAGTATTGGTTTGCATCCGCGGGATACTGAGCGTTTAATTAAGGTACTTCGTCGTCTACAACAAATCGGGAATACGGTTTTAGTGGTAGAACACGACGAAGATATTATTCGTGCTGCCGATGAAGTAATTGATATCGGACCACTGGCCGGGCAACATGGTGGCGAAGTCGTTTTCCAGGGAAATCATACCGAACTGGAGAAAAAACCCGAAAGCCTGACGACCAAATACCTAACCGGAATAGAAAAGATTGACATACCGAAACACCGTCGGAAATGGACAAACTCCATTGAAATTGTCGGAGCCCGCGAAAATAACCTAAAAAATGTTCGTGTCCGTTTTCCTCTGAACACGATAACTGTAGTTACAGGTGTAAGTGGTTCCGGGAAATCATCGTTGGTAACCAAGATACTTACCCCGGCGCTTACAAAAATACTGGGAGGTTACGGCGAACGTACCGGGCATCACGATGCAATTCTGGGTGATTACAAAATGCTGGAAGCAATCGAATTTATCGATCAAAACCCGATAGGGAAATCATCACGATCGAACCCGGTTACATACCTGAAAGCCTACGACGAAATCAGGAAACTTTTCTCCGAACAACAGGGAGCCAAAATTCAGGGATTGAAACCTTCCCATTTTTCATTTAATGTGGATGGCGGACGATGTGACGAATGCCAGGGAGAAGGAACTATTAAAGTTGAAATGCAATTTCTCGCTGACGTTTACCTTGTTTGTGAAAGTTGTGGAGGAAAACGTTTTAAAGAAGACATTTTGGATGTTCATTATCACGATCTGAATATTGACGACATCCTGAATATGACAGTCAACCAGGCCATTGAATTATTCAAAAAAGGCAAATCATCCACTGAAAAAAAGATCACCAAACGTTTGCAGCCACTGCAGGATGTTGGTTTGGGTTACATAAAACTGGGGCAGTCATCGAGCACATTGTCGGGAGGTGAAAGTCAACGTGTAAAGCTGGCTTCTTTTCTGGCACGCGAAAAGGATGTTGCTACCCTTTTTGTTTTCGACGAACCAACTACCGGATTACATTTCCATGATATTCGAAAACTGCTCGATTCGTTTAATGCACTCATAGCACGTGGCCATTCTATTATTATTATTGAACACAATCTGGAAATCATAAAATCAGCCGACTGGATCATCGATCTTGGTCCCGAAGGTGGAGACAAAGGAGGAAACCTGATATTCGAAGGATTACCGGAAGATTTAATTAAAATGAAAGAATCTTACACTGGACAAGCACTTGCTCCTAAACTGGAAATGCCATTTTAATATTATTAAGATGGCATTTCATAGTTCTTGCAAGTTAAAATAACTGCTTATTTTTCTACAACTACTGGTATTATTACCGATTTTTGAGCCATATTATCGGCGATCGGGCAACGATCTGCAACATCTTTCAAAAAAGCTTCCTTTTCTTCTTTTGTAAGATCTGCGTCAATATATACGAAACTTCTGATTTCAGTAAATCCCGCTCTTCCATCGGTGGTTTTACCCATCAAAAAATCTTTGTCAATATCTCCTTCCACATCCACTTCTATTCCACGAAGTTTAATTCTGCGCTGATTAGCAATAATCCTGCCTATAGCACAAATACATGCAGGTAAACTGGATAAAAACAACTCCAAAGGATTGGGGCCCTCATCATTACCTCCTGCCATTTTAGGTTGATCAACAACAAAAGGATGAGAACAACTAATCTGAGTTTTGAAACCTGCTCCTACAGAAGCGCTTACTGTTATTTTTGAAATAGCCATTTTTATAATTTTTAAAGGTTATAAAATCAGCAACTATATTATAAAAGAAGTAAATAATAAAATATGACTTTCACACAATAACGAACATAATTTCATAATAAATTAAAATAACAGACGATAGATATGCGATAAAACAGGCTATAGGATTAATATTTGTGATGAAAAATGTTGCTAAAAGAAAAAGATTCAGGTGAAAGAATTATTTATCTATGCAAATCAATCTTCTAATTCCGAAAATGACAAGTACGAGAAGTGGTGTAACTACCAAAAAACCCGTAAATATGATCCAAAACTTGAATTGAATTTGTCTGTTTTGGAACGAAAACTGCCAGTTACCTGCCAGCAAAGCAGAAAAAAATCCCCATAAAATTGCAAGTATAAAATGAGTGTTTTTTAGTCTTTTCAGGATTCTAAAAAATTTAGAATCCATACGTTCAGGGAAAAAATAATACCAAAACATAGCATAAAAAAGCACTGCAAACCAGGCAATAAATGTTCCAAGAGGAACTTTACCTACAGAGTCCATCATTGATTCGGGAAAGAATGCCAGCAAAATAATGGCAAAAACAAACAGCAATCCACTTATTATGATTTTAGCTTTCTTCATCTGCTGTTTGCACTAGTAAGGGTAATCTTTTCCATTCACGATACAAAATAAAAGCAACAGCTATTGCAGAAATTCCATCCGAAATCGGAAAACTGATCCAAATACCATCGATCTTCCAAAAAGTGGGTAATAGCAATAATAATGGCAATAGTATAATTACTTGTCGAAAAAGTGTGGCAAACATCGAAAGCCCGGCTTTGCCAATTGCCTGGAAAAAATTAGAGGCTACCACCTGAAAACCCACAACAGGCAATGCCAGAATTACCAGGCGCAAGCCACGACTTGCAATGTTATAAAGTGTATCGCTATCGTTGTTAAATATTTTGATAATCGCACCCGGGAACGCTTCAATAAATGCATAAGAAAGAATGGAAATTACAGTAGCCCATATGAGTGTAATTCGTAAAGTCTGCCTGATTCGATCGACGGATTTAGCACCGTAATTAAAACCAATTATCGGTTGCGAAGCCATATTTAAAGCCACAATCGCCATCACAACCAGTGTAATTACTGAGTTAATTATCCCCATTGCACCCGCAGCCAGATCGCCTCCGAACAGGATCAATTTCTTATTAAGCAATCCCTGAACAAAACTCCCGGCTACCTGCATCGAAAAAGGTGCCATCCCAATGGCGACAATCTCAAGTAAAATTTCCCAATTAATGTGAATGTGCTTCAGTTTAAGTTTAATAACAGATCGATGGCTCCTGATAAAGTGATACAAAACCCAGATCATCAGAATAAACATTGATATAATGGTTGCATAAGCAGCTCCTTTCACTCCCATATCAAGCCAGAAAATAAAAATAGGGTCGAGTATCAGGTTTGTAACCGAACTTAGCAACATAGAAATCATAGCAATACGCGCGTTGCCTTCTGACCGAATGACATTATTCATCGAGAATCCGATTACCATAAAAGGAACACCTGCTAAAATAATATTCAGATAATCGTTCGCATACTGAAAGGTTTCTTCCGTTGAACCAAATGAACGTAAAATTGGGACTTTTAATGAGTACGTAACCACCATGATCAAGACAGACGAAATAATCATGAGAAGAAACCCGGTGCCGAGTGTTTCCTCCGCCCGATCCATTTGTTTTTTCCCCATGTTGATAGAAACATAAACACCCGTACCAATACCGATGAGCATACCAAACCCCATCATTATCATCATAATCGGGAAAATAACTGATACTCCGGAAAGTGCTTCCGCACTCACTCCCTGTCCAATAAAAATCCGGTCAACAATGTTATACAGTGCATTTACAAACACACCTACAAACGCCGGTATAAAATATTTTAACATTAACCGGCCAACATGGCCTTCACGTAATTCGTCAACATTTTTCATGAATGGCGCAAAGGTATTTATTCTTCGCAAACATTTAGATATCGCCTTTGTTTTAGCATTTTTATTAACTTAAATTTGCGACAATCTAATTTTGAATATCATGCAAAAGCCAAAAATAAATGAAGAAACCCGCAAGCGTTTATTTTCCGGATCAATCGAAACAACAGTTTTAGCTATTCAATCGTTAAAAGAAACAGGAAATAAAGATTATCTTCCTATTCTTTTTGATTTGCTCATAACGAAACCTGTATCAGAGGTTGAAAAGGAGATTATGAATTTGCTAGCCAATGTAAAAGACAAAGAAACGGGTCCGGTGTTGATTGAAGCCTTGCAGAATGAAAAATATAAAAGTATAAGGAAAGAGCTGACGTCGCTTTGCTGGCAAAATGGACTGGATTTTAGTGCAAACATGGAGGTTTTTGTTGATTTAATTATCAATGAAGAGTGGGCCATTGCTTTTGAAGCTTTCACTGTAATCGAGAACTTTGATCATTTCCCTCCGGAAGAGATTCATCATAAATTAAAATTGAAGATTGCCGGAGCTTTGAAAAAGGTAAATGAGCAGAAACAGTATTTCCTGGAAGAAATATTGAAAATGTCTGCCGAATAGAATAATCTATTGAATAAGGGAACGAAAATATTTTTAATTGTCCTGTTCGCACTAAATTCGATTTATTCAGGAGCTCAAAACGAAAGTCCTCTACTGCCGTTTTTTAATCCACTGATCGTAAATCCGGCTTTTGCAGGTATGGATAAGATAAGTAGTTTCCGCACCGGGAACCAATATTCTCTGGCTAACTCGGCAAGTTCTTATAATTTGTTTTATGCAACCTACGATACCTATTCTGAGAAGCTAAAAGGAGGCATTGCATTTTACTTCCAGCAAGGGCTAATTGGCAGCCGCAACATTAGTACAACGGAATTGGGTTTTGCCTATGCCGGAATACCGAAAAAAACCAATACCGGTGTCATAAATTTTGGATTTAATACCAATATTCTGCTGGCGACTAAACAGTGGATTATTGCTTTCACCGATAAATTTACGGTTGATGGACGTGATACACCAAATCCTCCAGGGACTGATTTACTTCGATATTCCCTCATTAAGCCTCGCGTTTCTTTCCTCTGGCACATGCCCGATTTAGTCTGGGGAGCTTCTTTGGGCTCATCTCTTAAAATAAATTTAAGTACTGAAGAGAGTTCCGATAAACAGTTTCCATTCAATGCTTCATTGTATGTTGCAAAAAACAGTGAAGGTTTTCGTAAGGGATTACACAGTCAACCCTTCGTCATTATTCCTGAACTAATGATTTATTACACTGATATGTATCTTCTGGGAAGACTGAATCTATACACCGAGTTTACCAGCAGCACGTTGGGTGTTTTCTTAAACGGGGATTTTTTAAATAATGAATACTCTGTAGGTGGAATTGGCGGTCTTGCTTCAAACAACTTTCGCCTGAACCTGGCTTTGGGAACGGGATATTCGGTATCTGCCAATAAAGTCGGTTTTACGGGAGAACTTTCGTTGATATTAAAAGTACAACAGTTTGATTATTCCAAAATCAATCCCTGGGCGCCAAGGTTAAAATCAAAATGATTTAGTACTTTGGTCGCTTTGTTTCAGGTCAGGGTTTGTATTCATGAGGATTTTATCGCTAATCAGTATATTTATCTTATGGTCAGGATATTTGTTTGGACAAGATCCCGCGTACTCGCAATTTTATGCTAATCCATTACATCTGAACCCTGCTTTTACCGGGACCAGCCAACTTCCACGTCTTGTTGTCAACTACCGTAATCAATGGCCTCAAAAAGGAACATCATATACCACATACTCATTATCTTATGACTGGTTGGTTGGAACATCAAAATCAGGTTTGGGAATCCAGGCCTATTTCGATCGTGAACCAAACAATATTATTAGTACGACTTCAACTATGTTGTCGTATTCCTACCACGTTCAGGTTGGCCTTGAAACTTTCATGACCTTAGGATTGCAAGGTGGATTAGTACATAAACAATTTGATCTGAACAATCTTATTTTCCCGTCCAATATCGATCAGATCTCAGGAGACATTTCGGGCACAGTTCCCATTTCAATCTCCAATGAGCAAAAAACGTATCCTGACTTTGCGGTTGGAACAGTTGGGCAGTACCGTCGTTTCTTCTGGAGTGCGGGGGTACATCATTTAACACAACCCAACGAATCCATTCTTGATGGCGACCATAAAGGAAAATTACCAATAAAAGTAACTCTGAATGCTGGAGCAAGAACACGCAAACTACACCATGGTTTGCTTTCCAGGGAGTTCACTATCTCGCCGAATATTCTGTACCAGCAACAAGGAAGCTTTAAACAATTGAATTTAGGAATGTATATGATCGAGCAATCGATTTTATTTGGAGGATGGTTCCGCAACAATCTTGACATTCGTCCGGATGCCATTATTTTTTTAGTCGGTTGGGCAAACAAAACATTTCAGTTTGGATATAGTTTCGATTATACCTTATCTAAATTATCCAATTATACCTATGGTTCCCACGAAATTTCACTGACATTTTTCATGGGAAGAAAAAATGAGAAAATTCTAAGAGACAGGTTGTTGATACCAATGATTTAATTTTTTTTGTTTTTCCTCTCTTCATGTGGCATCGCCCAAGGTACCACGTAATCATCCTCTGCCCTACTTACTTTTTCTTTCATTTTAACCGGATACCCTTTAAATATCGGGTATTTCTTTGCTACTTCTTCCTTATCTAACCAATCTGCAATCCTCATAGCAAATGATATTAGTTCGTATCAAAATTACCACAAAACCAATCTAATGTCAAGTTAAATAATGATAAAAATCATGAAAATCAAAAAATATGAATTTAAAAAAGCAAGGTAACAGTACCTTTTTGCGAATGCTTTCTCCCTGTGAAATCACGGTATTGAAGTATCCATGTATAAACTCCGGCCGGCGCAAAATTTTGATTTTTCATTTTTCCATCCCAGCCTAAGGCAGGAGTAACCGACTCAAAGATTTCTTCCCCCCAACGGTTAAAAATAAGCAGGCGATATTCTTCAGTTTCCACACCTTCAGCATACAACCTGAATTCCCTGTCTTCTTCAAGAGGTGAATTAGGAGAAAATGCATTAGGCGGATATAGTTGATCGAAAGTTACAGTAACTTTCCTGACAGTGGAATCGGCACAACCCAAATCGTTGTAAGCAAACAATACAACCGGATAAAACCCCATTTGGGAATATTGATATTGAGGCTCAATTTCCGTTGATGTTCCTGCTGAATCGCCAAAATCCCAAATATAAGTTGTTGCACCTGAACTGATATTTTGAAAATCGACAACCGGATCACTGATTAAAACTTCTTCAGGAACGGGATTGAAATCAGCTTTTGGAATACCATAAGTTTTGATTGGAGTATCCAGAAAAACGGTGTTTGAACATCCGGTAATCGTTGACATTCCTTCAAAATAAACCTGAAAAGTCGATCCGGGATCCAGATATTCATTTGAAAACGAAGAACCCGTTCCACTATTACCATCACCGGAAAAGTACTGAAAATTAACCTTATCAACAGAATCGAGGACTGTTGCCTGAACTGAAGCTAAAAGTGGTGGACAACCTTCAGTGGTATCAGCCTGAATGCGATAAACAGGTTTTCGCTTCCATATTCGTGAAAGCGTGTCCGATTTGCATCCGTATTCTGATACTATATGGATTTGAAGATTCAGTATTGGCGATGAGCTCCGGTTTATTTCCAGTGGGCCGCTACCTGTGCCGGGATTCTGAATAATCTCCCCCGCTTCCAGGTCGGACAGATCCCAGTAATAATGGTCACGACCAGTTGCCGATCCAACATAGCTAATCTCCGAACTTAATTCGTTACAATCGTTTTCTGAAAAGGATAAATCAACTGTGGGTTTGTTATACACGGTTATCAAATCCCTCATAATTCCTGTATTCTTGCAACCTTCTGTTGAAACCACCGTGAGTTGAATATCGAAGTGTTGGACGGTATCGGAGTTGTTTGTAAATGTATGCGTCTTACCACCATTAACTGAAGTTGCACCATCTCCAAAATCCCACTCATAACTTTGTACAGGTTCAGATGAAACAGCTTCCAGCAATGTCTGATGTGGTGTACAACCATCAGGATCATCGACCTTAACACTTACATTCGGAGTAACTTTTACTGCCGTAAAAGATGAATCGACACATCCTTGCTCATTCACTTTCAAACCGACTGTACGGTTCAACTCTCCAAATCCAAGAGGTATTTCAACATTGTTAAGTCCTGTTTCTTCTCTGTAAATATCAGAATTATAATACCAGGTAAACACAGCATCTTCCACCACCGTATCGATAAACTGCAATTTCAGATTATATCCCTGGCATTCTTCCTCGTCCAGCTTAAATTTAGCTTTCGGTTGATTATGAAAACCGATAGTCAGCGTATCAAAAAAAGTACATGACGCTTCATCCTGCATTTCAAGTTCCAACTGGTATTCTCCAAATTCTGTAACCGACACTGTTGGAGTTAAAGATTCCGAACCATTAATTCTGCAACGAGCCGGATTTATAGAGCGTAAAACAGTTGATACATTTCTTCCCAAAAAATCAAATTCAAGTTGCTGGTTTTTGTTTCCACAAACAAGTGTACTTACTTTGGAAGAGTCAAAAACCGGTTTCTGACTGTAATCAACATTTATTTCGCTGGTCGTTTCACATAAATCATTCGTAATCTTTACACTGTATACGCCTGCGTCGCCAATAGTAATCATGCGGCTAGTATCTCCGCTATTCCATTTGTACGATAAATGTTCCCCTGGATCGAGCACGATACTTGAACCTTCGCAAATCACGGAATCTGCAGGTAACTTACTAACCGGAAGAGGATTGACCTTAATATGAAAATAAGCCGTATCAACACACCCTTTGTACTCGCCTATCGATTGGTATGTGATTGTTTGAGATGGGGAAACAATAGGATTTGAAACGGTTATTGAACTGATATCCTGATTAGGTGACCAGCTATAAACATAATTCGCATTTGCTGTAATATTCAATTCCTGATTATCGCCTGCACAAATTGCAAAATCTCTATCATCGCTAAAAGCAATCTTTCTTACCTCAACTTTGGCAGTGGCAGAAAGGTTCAATTTTACATCTTCCATCCCACCAAATTCAACTACATAACCTTGTGGATAATAATAACCGTTGGGATCATTCTTATCGCCTTCATTTGAAAGGTCGTTCCATGATTTTGGTTTTCCATCCGGTGCAACTACCATGTGCGCATAATCCTCATCATCGCCCCACGATTTTATTACATTATTAGGTTCACCATTATTCCAATAGGCAAAAGCGCCGCTTAAGGCAGAACCATTTGGATAATTTCCTCTCCAAAACTGAGTTCCCGCTTCCGGTCCGGTCATCCAGTACCACTCACCTTCTGTTACTTCATCACTGGCACCAATCCATCCCACGCCATTAATTTTCGACCACACAAAATCGTTTTCTTCAGCAGACGTGATTGTGACAAGATATCCTTGTAACCCATAATAATTCAATACCGCTGCTGCATCCCGGGCTTCAGTCCATTTAATACCTTTTGAAGCAATATAACGATAAAAATGTTCTGTTTTGGGCAAGTAATCCGCGTCAAGTAAACTAATAGAAATATCACGAACGCCAAGAGTGGGAGTACTGGCAATATTCTTGTAATACACATTTGAAACAGCCTCTATATAAGCTTCCTCAGAAGCAATTCCTTTTAATTCAAGATATCCGTTATGGCTATTCCAGGCGGGAGTAATTCCGGAAACATTAACATCACCATAAATTAAAACATCTTCATCCTTTTTATAATTGGCAATGGATATTTTTATCCCTTCATTACTTTCATTAAACTGAAGGTTCTTGAAAGAAATATTAGGAGCGATTTGAACTGAGTCAGAACAATACGGAATAGGAACTGTATCCGGATTAATTAGCTCTGGGGGAACATTTTGTGCAAAAACAAAACCGGTATTTCTGACACAGAGTAGAATTACAAACAGAAATACCGGTTTTATTATCTTCATGATAATTTTTCCTATTTCCTATTTGAGAAATATTTCATGAACTGCGAACGCTCATATACAAGCGGATCAGGAATATTTTTGTACGATAAACGACCTCGGAAATCTTCAATTTTCTTAAAATTCCATTTTTTCATAAAAGAAGTCAGATCTTCCAACATTGTAGTCACCGTTTTTGCTCCGTTAATATACAACGTTGAGCAAAGCTGAGCTACCTGAGCACCTGCAAGCAATTGCTTGATCACCGCATTACCATCATGAATTCCGGTAGAAGCTGCAATATCGAGTTGAGTAACTGATGATGAAACGAGGCCAACCCAACGTAATGATCGTCTTAAATCTGTAGGCGAACTAAATACTTCTGAAGAAGTTAATTCAAGAGTTTCGAGATTGATATCGGGTTCATAAAAACGATTAAACATCACAATTCCGGAAGCTCCGGCCGATTTAAGTTTGTCGGCCATTCCAACGATATTGCTATGATGAACACCAAATTTTACTGAAACAGGGATACTTACTTCTTTTTTAATTTTATGAAGCACGTCCAGATAAAGCTGCTCAACCAAACCTGGTCTTTCATTACGATCGGTAGGTAAGTAAAAAATATTTAATTCGATGGCATCCGCACCGGCTTCTTCAAAGTCTTTTGCAAAGCTGGTCCATTCTGCTGATGACACACAGTTTACACTCGCAATAATCGGTACATCCACAGCTGCCTTTGCTTTTTTCAAGAGCTCCAGATGTTTTGTCACTGTGTTATCGCGAAGGTAATTTTTGATATAATCTTCAGCTTCGGGATAGGTATTATTTGGTTGGCTTTTCAAAACACTGGTTACTTCGTTATTGATCTGTTCTTCAAAAATTGATTTCAGAACAATTGCTCCAATACCGGCATCGGCCAGTTCCTTAATTTTTTCGATTGAGCTGGTTAGGCCTGAACTAGCTGCAACAAGTGGGTTTTTCAATTTTATCCCCAGATATGTGGTTTCTAAATTTACCATCGAATATTGTTTATAATTAGTGCTTCGAATTTATAGATTCTTTTGGTTTAATGAGCATTTCTTGCTCCAAATATCTTGCTTCCAACACGAATCAGGGTACTGCCTTCTTCAACCGCAATCGGGTAATCGTCTGACATTCCCATCGAAATTTCTTTAAAAGACTCCCAATTCAAAAAGTATTTATTTTTTAACGAAGTAAATATTTGGTGCAAATTCTTAAATTCATTTCTAATCTGGTCTTCATCGTCAGTATATGTCGCCATTCCCATTACTCCAACAATTTCGACATGCTGAAAGCTTTGGTATTCTTCTGACTGAAGCAATACATCTGCTTCCTGTTCATCGAGACCAAATTTGGTACTTTCCTCAGCAATGTGGAACTGTAACAGGCAACGGATTACACGTTGGTTCTTTTCGCCTTCTTTGTTAATCACACTGAGTAATTTCAACGAGTCAACCCCGTGTATCAGGCTAACAAACGGAGCGATATATTTTACCTTATTGGATTGCGGGTGACCGATAAAATGCCATTCAATATCCCTGGGTAATTCTTCGAATTTTTTAGTTAAATCCTGAACCTTGTTTTCTCCAAAAATACGCTGCCCAGCCTCGTATGCAACCAGGATATCTTCGTTAGGTTTGGTTTTTGAAACCGCCACCAGCTTCACATCTTCCGGCAACTGACTTTTTATTTCAAGGATATTTTTTGCGATGTCCATGTAGCCAACAATTTGCTGTAAAAATAGAAATATTGACTGGAATAGCCGAGGAAGTACCAGGGTTTTTCGGAAATGTAGACACAAGGCCATAATGGTTGCTGCTGGTCATTGATTGTTGGTTGCCTCTGAACTCGGAACTCTAAATTCAGAATCTAAAAATACTACCTTTGTCTCTGTCATGAAGATCAGGCAACAGATAGCGACTCAAATGAACGAATTGGGAAAACGAGGCGAAGCTTTTGTTTTTCTGGTTGATTTCGAAGGAAATGAAGCGCATATTTTTGATCCGGCAGATACATCGAAGTTGTTATGGAGGACCAAGTCAGCATCTAACTGTAAAACACAAAGTACAGATAAGAAGTTGGAAAAATGGGACATAAATCCCCCTTCGTTTGAACATTACCAAAAGGGATTTAACCGGGTCTCCAGTCACATTCATGCCGGCGATACTTACCTGCTTAATTTTACTCAACCGACCCCGGTATCTTGTAATCTTACGCTGGAAGAAATTTTTCATTTAAGTGCGGCATCGTACAAAATATTACTGAAAGATCGTTTTGTTTGCTTCTCTCCCGAAACTTTTGTACAGATTGAAAATGGTAGAATCGCTTCCTTCCCTATGAAGGGAACGATGGATGCATCCATTCCAAACGCAGAAAAACTAATTCTGAACGACTCGAAAGAAGCGGCTGAGCACCATACGATAGTTGACTTAATTAGAAACGATCTGAGTCTGGTTGCGGAAAATGTAAATGTGGAAAAATTCCGTTATATCGAACGAATAAAAACCAACCGGCACGATCTCCTGCAGGTAAGTTCAAAAGTTACCGGAGATTTACCCGAAGATTATACCGAACGTATCGGAGATATACTTTTTACTATGTTGCCGGCAGGTTCTGTTTCGGGCGCTCCAAAAAAGAAAACGGTGGAAATTATAAAAACTGTCGAGAATTATGATCGTGGTTTTTATACGGGTATTTTTGGGTATTTTGATGGACAAAACCTGGACTCGTGTGTATTGATTCGATATATTGAGAATCAAAACGGGCAGATGGTTTACAAAAGTGGCGGCGGAATTACTTTTATGAGTGAGGTAGAAAAGGAATACGAAGAACTGATAAATAAAGTGTATGTTCCGATTGCTGATTGAAACGATAAAGTGCCTTGATGGAAGGCTCTTCAACCTTAACTTCCACCAAACCAGGTTTAATATTGCCAGAAAAGAATACTTTAGTATTTCTGAAGTCATTTCTTTACAGAAAGCCATAAAAATCCCTGAAGAATATAAACAGGGATTGTTTCGTTGTCGCGTATTGTATTCAGCTGAAATTGAAAAAATTGAGTTTCTGCCACACCAATACAGGAATGTAGAAAGTTTAAAATTGGTGGCAGACAACGAGATTGATTATCACCTGAAATACGCCGACCGCGAACAGCTAAACCAACTTTTTGAACAGCGTGATGACTGCGACGACATACTGATTGTAAAAAATAACAGCATTACCGACAGCTACAGCGCCAACCCTGTCTTTTGGGATGGTAAAAACTGGTGGACACCCGACACTCCACTACTTCCTGGAACTCAGCGCGCTCGACTTATTGAAGAAGGGAAAATAAAAGTCTGCCACATCACTTCTTCAGAACTAAAAAAATATACAAAAGTTGGTCTGATCAACGCTATGCAGGATTTGGAAAGCATGCCCATAATTGAAGTAGAAAAGATATTTGCCTAACTACGAATGTTTTATACACTACCAAAATACCGTTTTAAAAGTCAATCGTAGCACGAAATCCCAAACTTGCCAGTACACGATCTGGAGTTAAAATAGTAACAGGCCCCAACGAAGCATTCACCTGTACAGAATGTTTTGTTGGATATCCCAAAACATCAACAAATTCATTAACAGGATCCATCAGAATCAGTAACGTTCTGCCCAAAAATCGAGATTGCAAAACACGTATATCATTTTCCACAATCTTTCGTTTCAGCACAAAAAAACCTTCACCCAATATGGAGCCTGCAACAGGAGTCACAATCAAATCGTTCCACGAAGGCACTTCGGCAAAAGCTTCAAGACCATATTCCCACATAAAAGTCGACAGTAATCCGGAATAAATAAACGACTCCCACCAGCGGTAACCGCTTCCCCGTGCACTCATGTAATAAATAGCCCCACCCCAGGGATGCATGATCCAGTTCATAAAAAAACAATCATCGTCGAATGCCGGCCCGGCTTTCACATTTTCCTTCCAGCTGTTACACCATCCTGTCTGCCTGATTTGGTCTTTATCCCAAAGTGAAAAACAGGTAGGCGAAACCCAAAGTACACCAAATTTTGCCACCGACATTCCCAGATTAATCCCGGTATTTATCAGCAAACGCTTTGGATCCCGAACAGGATTATAAATGAAGGATGTTTGACTGGACTCCGTTAAGAATGTTGTGTCGGAAAACAACGTGGGCTCACCTTCATAAATAATGGGATGAAATATAACCTGACCATAAATACTCCTGCTAAGAAACAGAACAAATGGCAGTAACAGTAAATATCGGTAATGTAGTTGACGCATTGGTTATTACAAACATAAAAAATATTTTACAAGTTGCTATACTTTACTGAAAATCAGTATTAACCAACACACACTCTGTTTGTCCTGATTCGAAATTCGTGTTATATTTATTGCAATACCATTTCCTGCTCCATCTGACGTTGGAACAAACTACCTAACTAAAATTCTGCTCTATTTTCCCAAAAGAAACAAAGAAAGGTCATTTAACCAACCTTCGTGCCCTTGGCTGTAGCGTAGTCAGACTACCAATTTTAACAGGCAAACCACTCTCGATGCTGTTGCGGGCCGCCGTACCAATCAGTATCGACATGGCTCCATCGCGGGTACCAGCCATATGTTTATACAAATCCTGTTGTTGATTTAACCTGAAGATCTGGTCGTGTAACCGTTCGTCGCCACCACCATGTCCGCCCCTGCTAAAATCTACATTTACCACTTCCTGTTCGCCCCAGAGCTTGTGCACAATAATTGGTTTTGCACTGGTTTCCCGGTATCCACTCTGATCCATCTCAGCCGCATGCAACTCTTCCTGCGAAACCTGCACATTATCGAGATATGGCACATCAAGAAAAGCTTCAATCCGTCCATCGGTACCGTTAAAAGCTACCCGCCATCCTTCCCATGGCGAGTAAGTAGTAAGCATGTAATTCAGGTACACGTTATTGGCATATTTTACACTCACATTCATCTTATCGTAGATATTTATCTCGGGGCGGAACAAACAATTATCACGGATATAACCATCGTATTGTTCGTTTTTCACATACAAATTATACTCCTCCTTCGATTTAGTAATATCCCAAAAAAATGGACATGAATCTTTTTCATTACAGCTACGGCATTTCACACCACTTTTCTCTCTCCGGTTTCCGTAAAATTCAAGATCGCCACGTGCAAATACCTCGTCTGGATCGGAATCAATCCACCAGTTTAGCAGGTCGAAATGATGAGTTGCTTTATGGATCAGTAAAGTCCCGCTCCATTCGCGTTGTCCGTGCCAGCGTCTGAAATACGAAGCCCCGTGATCAGTGTTCAGCATCCAGGAAAAATCTACTGAAACCAGATCGCCAATTGTATTATTCATTAACAACTCTTTTATTTTAGTTGTATAGGGGCTCCAACGGTAGTTAAAGCCAACAATCACTTTTCGTTTGTATTTGCGCTCGGCATCCAAAATCTGCTGACATTTGTCTTGATCAGTTGTTAATGGTTTTTCGGTCAACACATCGACCCCATTCTCCAGCGATTTGATAATGAACTCATGGTGTGTGGCATCTGGCGTAGTTACAATAATCAGGTCAGGCTGATGATTTTTGATCATTTCATCAAAGCTGGTGTAGGTTTTACACTCCTGAGAAACACCAATAAATTCTTTCGCGTAAGCCACACGTCCCTGATTGTGATCGACCAACGCCACAAATTCAAGAATGTCGCTGTATTCATCCACAAGCCGTTTTCCCCAGAAACTGTTTCCTCGAATACCGGTACCTACCAAAACCAATTTTAATTTTCCATCTGCAAGAACCGATGCCTTTAATGGGGTCGAAACCACCGCTCCTGCAGCAATCACTCCTATTGTACTTAAAAATTCTCTCCTGTTTTGCATGTTAGATTGATTTAGATTTATAGTTTTCTTTTGTTGTTTTTTACAGTGTTTGCAAATAAATTTAATCCTTTTATAACTTAAAATTAAATTTTCCGTGTACGAACACGAAAGATAAAAAAAATCTTTAGTTTTGTAAATATCAAAGTGAAAATCATTCGCTAATAAGCTATAAAACAGACAGCTATTAAAACAGATAAACAAATACGGATTAAAGACATTGCTGCCCGAGCCAAAGTGTCGATAGGAACGGTTGATCGTGTGTTGCATAACCGCGGCGAAGTAGCCGAGAGCACCCGAAAAAAGATTATGGAGATTATCGAAGAGCTTAACTACCAGCCTAATATACTGGCAAGTACACTGGCATCAAAAAAGACTGTTACTTTTGCTTCCCTCCTCCCTCAACCTCCTTCCACCGAAGGATACTGGAATAAACCTTTCATCGGAATTCAAAAACGAATTACCGAACTGAAGCAATACGGTGTTCAGGTAAATGCTTTTACTTTTAACCAAACCGATTCGAATAATTTTGTTTCAGAAAGTCAGCGCATCCTGGAACTCAGGCCTGACGGAGTGGTAATGGCTCCTTTTTTCAAAAAAGAGGCACTGAAATTCATCGAAGAACTGAAAGAACTAAATATTCCTTTCGTTTTTATCGACTCAGAGATCAAAGATGCAGGGCATTTGTGTTATATCGGTCAGGATTCCTATCAAAGCGGACTCGTGTCTGGTAAATTGCTCGACATGATTTTACCTGCCGGGAATATCCTGGTTATTCACTTTGCCAAAGAAATGGATAATCAGAACCATTTGATTCAACGTGAAATTGGTTTTTACGATTGGTTTTCGAAACGGAAAAACAACCCGCATATGATTTTTACCGTAGAGATAAGCAATACTGACGATCTTATCTGGATGGAACAAATTACCGATAAAATCAAAACTGACAACATAAAAGGAATTTTTGTTACCAATTCAAAAGTATTCCATATCGGGCGGCTGCTTGAAGAAGAAAATATTACAGATATGATGGTGATTGGTCACGATTTATTAAAGGAAAATGTAGAATACCTGAAAAAAGATCTGGTTCAGTTTCTAATATGTCAGCGGCCTGAAGAACAAGGATACAACGCTATCAATAAATTGTTTCGGAGCGTAGTTCAAAAACGAGAGATCGAGAGAGAGAACTACACCTCGATTGATATTTTAACCAAAGAAAACGTAGAATATTATAAAGAATTTAAATAATGGAGCCACTATCATTTAACGATCTTAAAGGAAAGGTCTGTGTCATTACCGGAGGTTCCGGTGTACTGGGAATCTCAATAACGGAAGCCATTGCACTGGCCGGATCAAAAGTTGCCATAATAGGTACAAACAAGGAAAAAGCCGAGCGTGTAGCATTGGAAATTGCTGAAAATACCGGTGCAACAGTTATTGGTGTTCAGGCAAATGTAACCGACAAAGAATCATTACTGGCAGCCAAAACCGAAATCAACGAGAAATTGGGAGAAATCGATATCCTTGTTAATGGGGCTGGTGGAAACAGCCCACAGGCGACTACAAAAGTAGAGCAGATTTCAAACGAAAATCTTGATAATCTGGAAGACACTTTTTATGGTCTGGAAATGGAAGGCTTCGACAAAGTTTTTGCACTCAATCTTAAAGGAACCCTGCTGCCAACCATGGTTTTCACGCGCGATATGCTGAAAAAAAAGAAAGGTGTAGTGTTAAATGTTTCGTCGATGAACTCCTACAAACCACTGACCAAAATTCCGGCTTATTCAGCGGCAAAGGCCTCGATCAATAATTTTACTGAATGGCTCTCTGTACATCTTGCTAAAGTGGGTATACGGGTAAATGCCATCGCACCGGGATTTTTTATCACAAATCAAAACCGTTTTTTGGTAACCGATGAAAAAACCGGAAATTATTCTGCACGGGGGCAAAAAATTGTGAACAACACACCAATGGGCAAATTTGGTGAACCCAAAGACTTGCAGGGCGCAACACTATTCCTGATCTCTGACATTTCAAACTTTATAACTGGCGTTATTATTCCGGTTGATGGAGGATTCAATGCCTTTGGAGGAGTTTAACAGATTAAATTACAAAACAATATGAGTCTTGAATTGAAACAAAATTGTAAATACGCCATGTTGGTACCAACCAGTATGGGAATACGAATCACTCCGGAAGACGGGCAGCCGGTACATGTGAGCGACCGTTTCAGGATGCATGCAACCAGTGCTGAAACCAATGTCGCCAGTATTGCATCTTATCTCGGAATGCCGGTGAAAGTACTTACTACTTTTGTAAAAGGTAGTCCGATAGCCCAAATGATTAAAAGCAACCTTAAGGCACGGGGTATGGATTACGAAGGCCCGGAATTGGAACAGGGTGATCCATGGGGTTACCGCCACCAGATTAACATTGCTGACAGTGGCTACGGACTCCGCGGACCACGTGTTTGGAACGACCGTGCCGGTGAAGTAGGTCGCACCCTTAATGTTAAAGACTTTGATTTAGAAAGAATCTTTGGCGAAGAAGGAGTTCAAATTGTTCATTTATCAGGATTGATTGGAGCTTTGTCTCCGGAAACCACGCAGTTTTGTCTCGAAATTGCACGTGCCGCAAAAAAACACGGAACACTCATTTCCTTTGATCTGAATCACCGCGCTTCATTCTGGAAAGGTCGCGAAGAACAACTTAGAAAAGATTTTACAGAGATAGCTTCGGTTTCCGACATATTAATAGGTAATGAAGAAGATTTCCAGCTTTGTTTTGGCATAGAAGGACCCGAAGCAGGTGGTGAAGGACTGCAAGCTAAAATTGATGGATTCAAAGGACTTATTAACAGGGTGAAAGAATCGTTTCCAAATGCCTCGGTATTTGCCACTACCCTTCGTGAAGTAATTAGTGTTCATGAACATTTGTGGGGAGCCATCATGCTCGAAGGCAGCAATTGGCATGTAATTGAACCAAGAAAGATTTCGGTGCTCGACCGTATTGGTGGAGGCGATGGATATGTGGGGGGAATGTTATACGGGATTCTGAAAAAATGGGAACCGGAAAAATGGCCACAGTTTGGTTGGGCGACCGGAGCTATGGCAACTACTTTCCTCACTGATTATGCGCAACCCGCTGATGAAGAACAGGTCTGGAGTATCTGGAACGGAAATGCGAGAGTGAAGAGATAAAGATTAAGGCTAAAATTACAAATATGATCTTCTACGAAAAAGGTTCAACTGATACTACTCTCTCGAGAGAAGATTTAAAAACAGGGCTTTTTACTGCTCTTGATAAAATGGGAACCAAAAGAAAAGTTCTGGCAGTTCCACCGGATTATACGAGATTACCATCCAGAGCCGGCGAACTAACCGAGTTTGCATGGGAATATTTTGGCGAAAAATTGACTGACGTACTTCCTGCTCTGGGAACACACACACCAATGACAATGGAGCAGATCAGTCACATGTTTGGAAAAATGCCAACAGAGCTTATACGGGAACACGACTGGCGAAACGATGTAATAACACTGGGTGTTGTTCCTGCGGAATTCGTGAAAGAAGTTTCAGAGGGAGCAGTAGAATACAACTGGCCAGCACAGGTGAATCGATTGCTGGTTGAGGGAAATTTCGATCTGATACTTTCTATCGGACAGGTAGTCCCCCATGAAGTAGTTGGAATGGCTAACTACAATAAAAATATTTTTGTAGGGACAGGTGGTTCTGAAGGTATAAATAAAAGTCATTTTATTGGTGCGGCTTACGGTATGGAAAAAATGATGGGCCATGCAAACACTCCTGTGCGCAAAGTCTTCAATTATGCCTCTGAAAACTTTTCAAACCATTTACCGATTGTTTATGTACAAACCGTAGTTGGGTTGAACAAACAAGGCAAACTGCAAACGTACGGCCTGTTTATCGGCGATGACTTTGAAGTATTTGACAAAGCAGCGAAACTTTCGCTCGAAGTAAATTTCGAAATGCTTGATAAGCCAATAAAAAAAGCAGTGGTTTGGCTTGATCCTTCAGAATTTAAAAGTACCTGGCTGGGAAATAAAAGTATCTACCGAACCCGAATGGCACTTGCCGACAACGGTGAACTGATTGTTCTGGCTCCGGCATTAAAGGAATTTGGTGAAGACAAACAGATAGATAAGTTAATCCGTAAATACGGCTATTTTGGAACACCTCACACGCTTAAATTGGTGAAAGAAAATGAAGATCTTCAAAATAGTTTGGGAGCGGCTGCACACCTGATACATGGTTCATCAGAAGGAAGATTCAGCATTACATACTGCCCCGGAAAAGGAAAAGAGAATCTGACTCGCGAAGAAATTGAAAGTGTTGGATTTAAATGGGCTGATTATGATGAAATGACTGCCCGGTATAATCCAGAAGAATTGAAAAACGGTTATAATCTTATGCCAGATGGCGAAGAAGTTTTTTATATTTCAAACCCGGCCATTGGTTTATGGGCTTTCAGAGACAGGTTTGAGTATTAGTCACTGGCCATTAGTAATTGGTCATCAGACCAAAACTAGTGACAAATGACAAATGACTGAACAAACATCTATTGAAAAGATAATTTACAACTGAATACAAGAAATACTTTGAAAAACAAGATATCAAATTCTGTTCGCTGGGGAATCATCGGTGTCGGAAATGTAACCGAAATGAAAAGTGGCCCTGCCTTTTATAAAGTTCCACACTCTAAATTGATGGCAGTAATGCGACGCAATGCAGAAAAAGCAGCAGATTACGCCAAACGGCATGATGTTCCGAAGTGGTACACCAATGCTTCAGAACTGATCAACGATCCTGAAGTAGATGCTGTTTATATAGCTACCCCACCCAATTCACATGCCAGCTACGCGATTGAAGCTATGCGGGCAGGTAAACCGGTTTACGTGGAAAAACCCATGGCAAGACATTTTTCCGAATGTCTGGAAATGTTAAAAGTCTCTCAGGAAACCGGAGTTCCCTTGTGGGTAGCATACTACAGAAGAACCTTACCCGCTTTTCTGAAAGCCAAAGAACTGATCGATTCCCGTACTATCGGAAAACCGTTGTTGGTAAATATCAAACTTTTAAAACAAGCCAGTGAACGCGGTCAAACTCCTGATGAAATGCACTGGCATGTTTTCCCCGAAATTGCCGGAGGTGGTTATTTTTTCGACCTGGCCTCGCACCAGTTTGATTATCTTGATTTTATTTTCGGGAAAGTGACTGAAGTAAAAGGAATTGCTACAAATCAGGCAGGCCTTTATCCGGCAGAAGATACAGTTACAGGAACATGGAAACACAAATCAGGTGTGATAGGAAGTGGTGAATGGTGTTTTGTTGTAGATAAAAACTCTATTCAGGACACCATCCAGATTGTTGGTGAAGAAGGAGAAATAAACCTGCCTTGTTTTTCTCACGGAACTATGACTGTAAAATCGAAAAAAGGAATTGAAGAATTTAATTTCGAAAATCCGCAACATATCTCGCAAAACCTTGTTCAACAAGTAGTCGACGAATTGCGAGGGATTGGAAAATGTGTCAGCACCGGGGAATCTGCCGCCCGAACCAGTTGGGTATTGGATGAGATGGTGAAAGAGTATTATCAGAAGTAGTAAACAGTTAAAGTTTTCGGTTTTTACTTGTCCCGCTAACAAATGACTATTGACCAATGGCAAAAAAATGAAAATTATCATTGATAATAAAATCCCATACATAAAAGGCGCCTTAGAACCTTTTGCTGAAGTAGTTTATCTGCCGGGTAACCGAACAACATCGGAAGTGGTAAAAAATGCTGATGCGTTGATTACAAGAACAAGAACGATCTGTAACAAAGAGTTACTGGAAGGATCGAATGTAAAGTTTATAGCTACGGCAACGATTGGGTTCGATCACATCGATACGGAATATTGCCGCAAGGCGGGAATTGAATGGACCAACGCACCGGGGTGCAATGCAGAAAGTGTTAACCAGTACATCGCCTCTGCCCTGTTTTCCTGGTCGATGCGAAAAAGAACAGATTTAGCTGGATTAAATATTGGCGTTGTAGGTGTTGGAAATGTAGGATCGAAAGTAGCACGGACCTGTGAAATACTGGGGATGAAAGTGCTGATGAACGACCCGCCAAGAGAACGGATTGAAGGACCAGAGAAATTTGTATCACTCAAAGAAATTCAAAAGGAAGCCGATATTATAACCTTTCATGTTCCTCTGAATATGAGTGGTATCGACAAAACATATCATCTTGGAAATGAGAGTTTCTTTCAAAACCTTGGGAAAAATCCGCTGATTATTAACTCCTGTCGTGGCGAGGTGATTGACAGCGAAGCTATCTACGATGCGATTGAAGCCAACGACATTTCAGGGTTTATTGCCGACTGCTGGGAAGATGAACCAGATATCAACCTTGATTTGTTAAACCAAACCGAATATGGAACTCCACACATTGCCGGTTATTCAAAAGACGGAAAAGCCAACGGAACCATGATGAGTGTTCAGGCTGTTAGCCGTTTTTTCAACTTGGGAATCGACAATTGGCAACCTTCAGGAGTAGAGCCACCGGCAAATCCGGTAATTGAAATTGATGGAAACCAGCGACGAGAATACTCTGTTTTGGCAGAGGCCGTTCTTTCAACTTACGATATTGAGAACGATGATGAAGCACTTCGCAGTACACCCCATCTCTTTGAAAAGCTAAGAGGTGATTATCCTGTTCGCCGGGAGTTTAATTGTTATACATTGAAGGTAAAAAATGTTAAGGAAGAAACCATTAACAAGTTACGTTTGTTAGGATTTAAAATTCAAAAATTATAATACAAAATAATATGAAAAAGTTAGCAGATTTAGGTTTAATCGGGTTGGCCGTTATGGGTGAAAACCTGGTTCTAAATATGGAAAGCAAAGGCTTCACGGTAGCTGTTTTTAACCGTACTATTGAAAAAGTGGATCATTTTATAAATGGCCGTGGAGCAGGGAAAAATTTCATTGGGGCACATTCTATTGAAGACCTGGTAGCATCGCTGGAACGCCCACGCAAAGTGATGATGCTTGTAAAAGCAGGCTCTCCTGTTGACGATTTTATCGACATGCTGATTCCACACCTTGAACCCGGAGATATTATCATCGACGGTGGAAACTCCCATTTCCCGGATACCATTCGGCGAACAAAATATGTTGAAAGCAAAGGACTACTCTATATTGGAACCGGAGTTTCGGGAGGAGAAGAAGGAGCATTGCTTGGCCCTTCAATGATGCCCGGAGGCTCACCGGCAGCCTGGCCTCATGTCAAAGAAATATTTCAGGCCGTTGCAGCCAAAGTTGAAGATGGTTCTCCGTGTTGTGATTGGGTTGGTGAAGGAGGTGCCGGACACTTTGTTAAAATGGTTCACAACGGAATTGAATACGGTGATATGCAGATCATTAACGAAGCCTACCACATGATGAAGGAATTGCTTGGCATGAGCAACCAGGAAATGTACGAGGTCTTTAAAAAATGGAACACGGAAGAACTTGATAGTTATCTTATTGAGATCACCCGCGATATTTTGGGTTTTACAGATGAAAATGGTGAAGAAACTCTTGATTTTATTCTGGACACAGCAGGACAAAAAGGAACCGGGAAGTGGACAGGTGTTGCCGCACTCGATCTGGGAATTCCGCTTACATTGATCGGAGAATCGGTATTCTCGCGTTGTTTGTCGGCACAAAAAGACCTGCGCGTTCAGGCATCAAAAGTAATCTCAGGCCCGAAAGTAAACTTCAATGGCGATAAAGCTCAATTGATTGACGACCTGAAAATGGCTCTGTACGGAGCTAAAATTATTTCGTACGCACAAGGCTACAACCTGATGATGGAAGCTGCCTCAGAATATGGATGGAACCTGAACTACGGCGGAATTGCACTGATGTGGCGTGGTGGTTGTATCATTCGGTCTGCATTCCTTGGAGATATCAAGAAAGCTTTCGACAACAATCCTGAATTACCTAATCTTTTGCTCGATCCTTTCTTCAAAGAAAAAATAGAAACAGCCCAATCCGGTTGGAGAAGAGTTTGTGCCACTGCACTTGAAAACGGAATCCCGGTTCCGGCACTCACATCAGCACTGTGTTATTTCGACGGCTTCCGAAGCGAACGTTTGCCCGCTAACCTGTTACAAGCGCAGCGCGACTATTTTGGCGCTCACACCTACGAAAGAACAGATAAACCACGTGGACAGTTTTTCCACACTAACTGGACGGGCCGTGGTGGCGATACAGCATCATCAACTTACAACGCATAAAATTACCAAGCTAAATAAT
>DAOPJR010000023.1:0-26271 GCA_035399765.1 Draconibacterium sp.
TATTAAACGCTTTTCCAGGATTATTCTTCTCAGCTGCTTTATAGGCATTCCAGGCTCCCCAGCAATCTTCGGCATCAAACAGGCCTCCTACCCACAACATGGCAGGTTGCAAATCTTTAGTCGCGTTTCGTGCATCGCGTGCCTGCCACCATTCATCGTAATTAGGATGTTCCATCATTTCGCTCCAGAATTTGATGGTATCGCCAGTCAGCTTTGTAAGGTTCATTAAACTACCTTCTTCCAGGTAAAATTTATAATTATCGTGTACAGGGAACCCTGCTGAAACCGGACCAGTTTCGGTTGGTTTTGGGTGTGGGACACCAAATCCCCAGCCAACAGCTGAATAAAAACTAAAAGCATCCATCTGGAAAAAGGCTCCGTTATGATGAAAATCATCGCCAATGAACCAGTTGGTTACAGGCGCTTGCGGACTTACTGCCTTTAAAGCAGGGTGGTTACTTGCCGCTGCCATGGTGGAATAAAACCCGGGATATGAAATCCCGTAGACTCCGACTTTACCGTTGTTATTTGGCAAATTTTTCACCAGCCAGTCAACTGTGTCGTAAGTATCGCTGGCCTCATCAATTTCTTTCCCTTTTTTATCTGCATTAAACGGACGAACATCCATAAATTCTCCTTCACTCATCCAGCGGCCACGTACATCTTGTGTAACGATAATATATCCTTCCTTTAAATATGCCAACTTGTATGATCTCCAGATATCTGAATATTTATCTTCGCCGTATGGTGCACAAGAATAAGGAGTTCGCGTCATGAGGATCGGATGTTGTTCAGTCTTGCTTAAAGGCAGGTATATCGACGTAAACAAACGAACTCCATCGCGCATGGCAATGTATGTTTCTTGTTTTGTGTAATTTTGAACAAACCAAATGGAATCTTTGTCCTGCGCGGCAACTTGTATTCCCCACAGAATCAGAAAAAGAAGAATAAGTTTTCTCATGAGATATTTTTTAAAAAAAAGTCTGGTTATACGAAAGAATTCGATTTTAGTGATTTAGATTTTGACAATGAAAGATATTAAAAATTGCACAAAAACGTTGGTAAAACAGTTCCCAGACTAAAAAAGTTTTACTTGAAACAACCATTCAGGAATATTAAATCCTGTAATCAGGACAAATTAAAATTCAATAAAACAGGAACATCATATCTGTAATAAGAGCTAATTATACAATATTCTCAAACTTATTCTTCACCCTCTATTTCTTACTTTCACTATCGATTGCCACCTTTCTGACTTTACTTCCCGGATAAACTTTCAAAGCCTCCTGCAAGATTTTCAGCGAAACAGCCAGATCTTCTTTTTTCAACACATAAGCAATCCTGACCTCATCCTGTCCTTTATCAGAGCCGGTATAAAATCCTGAAGCCGGCGCTAAAAATATGGTCTGATTTTCGTATTGAAAATCAGAAAGCAGCCACTCGCAGAATTTATCTGAGTTATCAACCGGAAGGCGTGCTACGGTATAAAAAGCACCCATCGGTATAGGAGAATAAACACCGTCTATTCTATTGAGTCCGTCAATCAGGAATTTCCTGCGGTTTACATACTCGTTGTAATTGTTCAGCATGTAATTTGGGTCTGCATCCAGCGATGCTTCTGCTGCAATCTGTCCGATAAGTGGCGGACTTAAACGAGCTTGACAGAATTTCATTACATTCTTTTTCACCGCTTTATTTTTGGTGATCAGAGCGCCAATTCGTAAACCACATTCGCTGTAACGCTTCGAAACCGAATCGATCAGAACCACATTCTGTTCAATTCCTTCCAGGTGAAAAGCAGAAATATAAGGAGCACCAGTGTAGCAGAATTCACGATACACTTCATCCGAGAACAGGTACAAATCGTATTTTTTTACCAGATCACGAATAGCGTTCATTTCCTGCTGAGTATATAAATAACCGGTCGGATTATTGGGGTTACAGATCATAATCCCCTTGGTTTTGGGAGTGATCAGCTTTTCAAATTCTTCAATCGGAGGTAAGGAAAAACCTTCTTCAATATCCGCAGCTATTGAACGGATTTTTGCACCGGCCACAATTGCAAATGCTTCGTAATTGGCATACGCCGGCTCCGGGACAATAATTTCATCGCCCGGATCAAGACAGCTCATAAACGCAAAGGTTACCGCCTCGCTTCCACCAGATGTAATAATGATATCTTCTGCTTCAACATCAATATCGAATTTGTGGTAATATTTCGTGAGTTTTTGCCTAAAAGAAAGGATTCCTTCACTCGGAGAATATTCAAGAATAGTACGGTCAATATTCTTAATTGCCGCCAACGCTTCGGGAGGAGTAGGTAAATCGGGTTGTCCGATATTTAAGTGGTACACTTTAATTCCCTTCCTCTTGGCTTCTTCTGCAAGCGGAGCCAGTTTCCTGATTGGCGAATCAGGCATAATTCTTCCCCTGTCTGATACTGTCGGCATGTTGTACAATATATTATAAGTGAGCAAATATAAGTTTAACAATCTGAAATCAATAATGATTATTTTTTTTCAATTTAAAGTATTATTAAAAAATTAACTTGCAATTCGACAAAACAGCTGCTTTATAAAAGGTTATCCCGGCAAATCAGGGGAATTCTTAATTTTTATCATGTTTTGCTAGCAATCGACTTCCTAATTTTGACGCAAAATATTTCGTACAATTAATACTTATCGATATGATTATTGGAGTACCTAAGGAAATTAAAAATAACGAAAACCGCGTGGCACTAACGCCTGCCGGTGCAGCCGAGCTAACAAAACGTGGTCATGAAGTATATGTTCAGTCAACTGCAGGAAACGGTAGCGGTTTTCCGGATGAAGATTATGTGTCAGCCGGAGCAAAAATGCTTCCTACCATCGAAGATGTTTATGGCATTGCTGAAATGATCATCAAAGTAAAAGAGCCTATTGAATCAGAATACAAACTGATCAAAAAAGGCCAGATCCTGTATACTTATTTCCACTTTGCTTCAGGCGAACAATTGACCAATGCCATGATAGAAAATGGTTCAATTTGTTTGGCATACGAAACCGTTGAATTACCCGACCGTTCACTTCCATTGCTAATCCCGATGAGTGAAGTTGCAGGTCGCATGTCTGTTCAGGAAGGCGCTAAATACCTTGAAAAAACATTTGGTGGTTACGGAGTTCTTCTAGGTGGTGTTCCCGGAGTTCCGCCTGCAAACGTACTAATCATTGGTGGTGGTATCGTTGGTACTGAAGCAGCTAAAATGGCTGCAGGATTAGGTGCCGATGTAACCATTATGGATGTTTCGCTGAAACGCCTGCGTTACCTCGACGATATTATGCCGGCGAACGTAAAAACCATGATGAGCAACGACTATAACATTCGCGAGGCAGTAAAATACAACGATGTGATCATTGGTGCCGTTTTAATTCCGGGTGCAAAAGCGCCGCATTTGGTAACCAAAGACATGTTGAAAACCATGCGTCCGGGAACTGTTTTGGTTGACGTTGCCGTTGATCAGGGCGGATGTTTTGAAACAACCAAAGCAACTACTCATGCCGATCCTACTTTTGTGATTGACGATGTATTACACTATTGTGTGGCAAATATGCCGGGTGCTGTTCCGCGCACATCAACCATTGCTCTTACAAATGCAACTTTGCCTTATGCCATTGAAATTGCGGAAAAAGGCTGGAAACAAGCTTGTATCGACAGTGAACCACTACGCAAAGGCTTGAACGTAGTGGATGGCAAAGTGGTTTACAAAGGTGTGGCTGAAGCTTTCAACCTGACTTACCACGAAGTAAATTCGGTTCTGTAACAGAAACCAATTCATATTTCATGAAGCCTTCTGTCGGATGACAGAGGGCTTTTTTTATTCGTGCAATAACTGAAAACACAGATTATTGTATATTTAGATATCTGAAATCAAAAAATGAAAAACACAAGAGATAAACTTTACGAAATTATATTTGAGGCCGATACCCCGGCAGGAAAACTCTTTGATGTTGCTTTATTGATTGTAATTCTGGTTAGTGTTGCCCTGGTAATGCTCGAAAGCGTACCCGGGATCAGAACCAATCACCGGGAAATCCTGCATATGCTTGAATGGATCATTACGGGCATATTCACTATTGAATATATCCTTCGTGTGGCAATTATACGAAAACCGATCACTTACATTTTCAGCTTTTATGGAATTATTGATTTCCTGGCTGTGATCCCAACTTATATCGGACTATTTCTTATTGGTTCGCATCATCTGGCGGTGATCCGGATCTTGCGCATGCTCCGGGTTTTCAGAATACTTAAACTAACACGTTACACACAAGCTGGTCGATCACTGGCCCGAGCGCTTTGGGCAAGTCGGGAAAAAATCAGTGTTTTTATATTCTTTGTTGTTGTACTGGTTATTGTGATAGGAACCGTGATGTACCTAATTGAAGGTGAGGCTCATGGATTTACCAGTATTCCGCGCGGAATTTACTGGGCTATTGTTACTCTTACAACAGTTGGCTACGGCGACATTAGCCCGCAAACTCCATTTGGTCAGTTTATGGCCAGTATTGTTATGATTATGGGTTATGCAATAATTGCGGTTCCAACAGGCATTGTTACTGCTGAAATTATCAAACCTACTGCTTCGGGAAATACACAGGTGTGTCCCAACTGTCTTCACGACAAACACGACGATGACGCGGTTTACTGCAAAAAATGCGGGGCGAAGATCAATCCGTAAATCATTTCTTCCGTTAACAATATCTGCATATTTGTGGATATCTAAATGTGTCATTCTTCCTGCTACTTTTCTTGAATCTTTATTTTTGTTCGAAACAAGAAAAGCATGAGGCAGTATTTGGACTTATTGGAGACGATACTTGAAAAAGGAACAAAAAAGGAGGACCGGACCGGAACCGGAACCATCAGCCGGTTTGGGCACCAGATGCGTTTTGATCTGAGTGAGGGTTTCCCGACAGTAACCACAAAAAAACTCCACCTGAAATCGATTATCTACGAATTACTTTGGTTTCTGGCAGGAGATACCAATCTGAGATACCTGGCTCAAAACGGGGTTCACATTTGGGACGACTGGCCATACAAACGATATAAAAACAGCGCCTCATTTGAAGGAGAAACTATCCGCGAATTCTCGCAAAAAGTTGCAGAGAACGAAGAATTTGCAAAAGAATGGGGAGAACTCGGCCCTGTTTACGGAAAACAATGGAGAGATTTTTCAGGAATTGACCAGATTAAATGGGTAGTTAACGAAATAAAATATTTACAGGAAAACAAAGAAAGCCCCAATGGCAGACGCCTGATTGTATCGGCATGGAACCCGCCCGAGGTGGAAGAAATGGCAAAAGCAGGACTACCACCTTGCCACACGCTTTTTCAGTTCTATGTAAACGACGACAAACTTTCGTGCCAGCTTTACCAGCGAAGCGCCGATGTATTTTTAGGAGTTCCCTTTAATATTGCATCATACGCCCTGCTCACGATGATGATAGCACAAGTAACCGGACTAAAACCCGGTGATTTTGTACATACTTTTGGCGATGTGCATATCTATTCCAATCACATTGAACAGGTAAAGCTGCAGCTTACCCGCGAACCTTATCCGCTGCCAACCATGAAAATCAACCCGGATGTGAAATGCATTTTTGATTTCAAATACGAAGATTTCGAGCTGGTCGGATACCAATCACACCCGCTTATTAAAGGAGAAGTAGCCGTTTGAAAGCACCAATTCACAAAAACCAAATTACAAATTTGATATTTGGTGCTTGAACATTGTAATTTTAAAAAGTATGATCCACAAGAATATTTCGATAATAGTAGCGATAGCGCAAAATTTTGCCATCGGCAAAAACAACGATCTCTTGTTTCATCTTCCCAACGATCTGAAACATTTCAAAGAAATCACTTCAGGACATACCATTATAATGGGGAGAAACACATTGCTTTCTCTTCCCAAATGGCCTCTCCCAAATCGTCGTCACATTGTTATTACCGACAATCCCGACGATAACTTTCCGGGTTGCGAAACCGTTTTTTCAATCGATGAAGCCATCGAAAAGGTGAAAGATGAAGAGGAAGCCTTTATTATTGGCGGTGGAATGATTTACAGGCAGTTTTACCCGGTCGCAGGCAAATTGTACCTCACGCTGGTTCACAAAGATTTTGATGCGGATGTTTACTTCCCAACTATCGATTACTCGGAATGGGCTGAGACTTCACGCGAAGATTTTTATGACGAAAAGAACGACTTTAGCTATTCCTACCTAAATTTAGAACGCCGTTAATATCGGTTTCTTCGAAATGGAGAAATACTTTTTTTCAAACCAACTAACAGTAAAATGAAAATTTCATCTCTGTTTTTTATTGTGCTCTTCACAGTACTGCAAGTAACTGCTAATGCTCAAAACCAGCCTCTTCTTCATTTAAAGTATGAAGAAAATTACACGCCTACATACGATGAGGTGATCGAAATGTACCAATTACTTGATAAATCCTATGAAAATGCCAAACTGGTTGAACAGGGAAAAACCGATGTAGGAAAACCGTTGCATCTGTTTATAATCAACAATGAAGCAGAATTTAATCCGGTAAAAATCAGGAAACAGGATAAATCAGTTTTACTGATCAATAATGGCATTCATCCGGGAGAACCCGAAGGAATTGACGCCAGCCTGCAGTTTGCCGACGATATTCTTCGAAATAAAAACGGAATGCAAAAGTGGCTTGATAATACCGTTATCATCATCATCCCGGTGTATAATATTGGCGGCGATCTGAACCGCAGTGCATATAATCGTTCCAACCAGACAACACCTTACGAAACCGGGTTCCGCGGGAATGCCCGGAACCTGGATTTAAATCGCGACTTTTCGAAATGCGATTCGGAAAATGCCAGATCAATCAATAAAATATTTAATGAATGGAATCCCGACGTTTTCCTGGATACGCACACCACCAACGGATCAGACCACCAGTATTCAATTACATGGGTAACACCATTTCCTGATTATTTTCCGCCTACACAGGAAAAATTCCTCCGAGAAAAAATGATCCCACAAGTATTTGAAATGATGGATAAAGGAGAATACAAACTCATTCCCTATGTGGATTGGATCTTTAACGATCCTCTGAAAGGTATTCAGATTTTCCCGGATGCACCCCGCTATTCTTCAGGTTATGCCAGTTTGTTCAACTCCTACGGAATGATGACCGAGAATCACGTTTATAAAGATTTTCCCGACCGTGTAAAATCGGTTTATCAGTTTATAACCGTTCTTGCAGAATTTACTTCGAAGAACCATAATGAAATAATCCAAAGTCGCCAAAAAGGCCTGCAGGAAACACTTGCTCTGGAGAAATATCCAATCGATTATGAAATAGATACTACAAAATACCGGATGATCGATTTTGATGGTTACGAAGTAAGTGATAGTATTATTGATAAAGTGACCGGACTACCTCGTTTTGGATACGACCGATCGAAACCGTTTTCAGCTAAAATCAGGTATTACGATGAGTACAACATTTCTGAAGAAATCAAAGTTCCCGAATACTATATTTTACCACAAAGCTGGAGGGAAGTTATCGAACGGCTTCAATTGAACGGAGTGGAAATGGTTCCACTGAAAAAAGATACAATTATGCAGGTGGAGGTGGATTACATTGAGGAATTTACCAGTCCAAAACAACCTTACAACGGACATTATTTTCACGACAAAGTAAGTACGCGATCAGAAATGCAGGATATTCAATATTATGCCGGCGACCTTATAATTCCGTTACGGCAAAACAAGATGAAATACATTCTTGAAATGCTGGAACCCAAAGCGATGGACTCATTTTTCCGTTGGGATTTCTTCGACTCAGTACTCGATCAGCGGGAGTATTTCTCATCGTATGGGTTTGAAGAAAACGCGCTGAAATACCTGAATGAACATCCTGCTTTCAAAAAGCAACTGGAAGAGAAACGGGCTTCCGATCCGGGGTTCGCAAAAAACCACCGTGCGCAACTGGCTTTCATTTATAACAATACCGAATGGGCAGAAAAAACATTTAAACGTTACCCGGTTACGAAGATATTTGATAAAGGGGCTTTTTAGTTCCTGATATAAAGAAAAACGGAAGCAATATTGCTTCCGTTTTTTATCTCTTTAATTATCAGCATCCATTATTTCAGTTTGCATACGAACTGAATCTTCATGGATAAGCTGAAACAATATCTTCACAAAAGTATCATCAAGGTTCATTTTTACACCGAGTTTTACACGGTTCTCCATCAGCTGCGACCAGCGACTCATTTGAAGAGCGGTAACATTGTTGTCCCGTTTATATTTCCCGATCTCCTTAACGATCTCAACACGTGACGACAGTAGCTCAAGTAATTCATTATCGATGGTATCAATTCGGCTGCGCAACATTTCCAGCCTGTTTTCAAAATCCGGATTATTTGCATTCTCATGTCGAATCACCAGTTTATCCAGCAACTTTCCAAGATCAGCAGGTGTTAATTGCTGAGCGGCGTCGCTCAATGCACATGATGGATCAATATGCGATTCCAACATCAAGCCTTCCATACCCATGTCAAATGCTTTTTGCGCTATTTCAAACAGGTATTCGCGTTTCCCGGCAATGTGGCTCGGATCGCAAATAATGGGCAGGTTGGGCATTGTACGACGAAGTTCGATCACTGTTTGCCAGTTTGGATAATTGCGGTACTTGGTTTCGCGGAAAGGTGTAAAACCCCGATGGATGGCTACAATATTTTTAATCCCTGCCTGGTGAATCCGCTCGATCGCTCCCATCCAAAGTTGCACATCCGGGTTCACCGGATTTTTAATCATAACCACCGCATTACTACCTTTAACAACATCAGCAATTTCCTGCACCACAAAAGGGCTGGCCGTTGACCGGGCTCCGATCCATATTACGTCAAGTCCTGCCTTCAATGCCTCTTCAGTATGTTGAGCATTCGCTACTTCAGTTCCAACCGGCAACCCGGTTTCTTCCTTTACTTTTTGCAACCATTTCAGTCCAATCGATCCAACTCCTTCGAAAGATCCCGGTCGTGTTCTTGGTTTCCAAACTCCTCCGCGATAAACAAAAACCCGCTTATCTTTAGCCAGTAAATGCGCAGTATCCAAAGCTTGTTTTTCTGTTTCGAGACTACAGGGTCCCGAAATCAGCAGCGGGTTGTCGATATGCGGCAACCATGCCTTAATCGGATTAATATCAAGTTTTATTGTCATGATTATTTTGTATAAAATTTTGTTATTTTTTCTTCATTTTTAACCAGATGCGGATTCTCGCCTTCCAAAACTGACCTGATCTTGTTTGCGTTTTCAATCAGACTCCACAGCTTTTCATCATTCTCATCTTTCATGCAATCCCTGAATTCTTTCAGATGTTTGATGTAGGCATTCAGCGCTTCAACAACGTAAGTACGATTTTGTTGAAAAATAGGATGCCACATACTGCCCGAACTTTTGGCCAAACGAACTGTTGAACGAAAACCACCACTTGCCAGGTCGAAAATGATATTCCGGTCTTCTTTCGACTGAACAGCGTTAGCCAGGGCGAAAGCGGCTGCGTGTGGCAAATGCGAAACAAATGCAGTACTGTGGTCTTGTTCATCTGCGGTCATGTAAGCAATATCCATCCCAAGGCTTTGAAACATTTTCTCGATTAATGCAACATGCTGTGGCCCGGATTCTTCCTGATCACAGATGATGGTAATTTTACCACGAAACAAACCTTCCTCGGCCGCAGTTGGCCCGGAGTTCTCTGTTCCCGACATCGGGTGAGCCGGCACATAGTTTTTTCTTCGGTTATGATTGGCCACTGAATCAACCAGTATTTTTTTAGTAGATCCCATATCAGTGACAGTGGTTCCGCTTTCAATCAGATCGAGCACTTTGGGTAGAACTTTCAATGTTTTATCAACCGGGATAGCAATTAAAATTATATCGGCCGATTTAACAGCTTCTTCCAATGACTCAACCCGATCTACCAGACCCAGTTCAACGGCTTTTTTTGCATGCTGCTCATTGGTTTCAACCCCAATCAATTCGGTAGCAAACCGTGAATTTCTCAGGTCTTTTGCCATCGATCCACCAATCAAACCTAAACCAATTATCGTTACCTTCATTTTGTGTGGTTTTAATAAAAAAGGCCCCGAATTTATTCGAGACCTTTCTGTAACATATCTTTTCGTACCAATAATATCCTACTTCCTGATCCCGATTTCAGAACCATAATAAAAATAGAAGTAGAAATAATTATTTGTAATCATTGCCTGTATTATCAAAATCTGTGAGCAAATATAGAATTATATTTTTAAAATAACACCTTTCAATCTCTTTTGATTAGAAAAGTAAATTGAACGTAAAGTTTATCTTTTAATCATTTTCCGGGAGTAAACCGGCAATCCATCCTCACTTACTTTTACCAGGTACATTCCCTGGCTAAACCCGGAAAGATTTATTTGTTCTTTCATTTCACCTACATTTACTTTTACGTTCGACCATACTTTTTGTCCAAAAGAATCATATACATCAATTTGAACTTTGCTGATCGTTTTGCCTGAGGCAAGCTCAATTTCAAAGCTGTTTTCGAATGGATTTGGATACACATTCAACCGGTCAGTCGAAAGAGTTGTAACTGAAGCAGCTGTTGGTTGCTGTATAACCAAGTTGTCGATGGCCCATCCCCAACCGCTGGCATACGGATCAGAATACAAACGGAATCGTATCAGGATTGTATCACCCACAGCAAAGTTGCCGCTTTGTGTCAGTGCAAAGATTCGCGGCGCATACCACTCAGAAGTTCCAACTGCCTGCGAAACCTGACTAACAATATCCGCGTTATAATTCTGTTTCCATATTGTATTGGCCCCGGAATCGTACCCGTCAATCAATTCATACCAATTTTCACCAAAATCCTTACTCCCCTCCACAATTACATAATCCCAGAAATTATCGTCACCGTATACTGCCCCCGATTCACCGGGTTCAACCAGTACCACTTCGTCGTATGATATATTACCGCCATCCTGAATGATAATAGGATGCTTCAGAAATGTGATGTAATTAAAATCCTTGTTGTCAACCTTTGGACTCAGGTAAGGATGAAGACTGTGAAGTGCTCCATTCTGAAAATTGTCCCCGGTATAAATGTCAAAATCTGAAATTAGAAAATCAGAACTTGTACTATTAAAATCGGTTTCATAACGAGTAACAGGATCAAAGATCTTTTCTACTTTGAAACTTAAAGGTTCATCGTTTGGGAATACTGTCATATTTTTTGCTACAGAAGCATCGGTGGCCGTTATGGCATAGTTTATAACGTCTCCATCGTTCAAAGTATTCAAATCAAAATTAAAAACTCCTTCATACGCGGTACCTGAAATTAAACTCAAACCAAAAGCTGGCTGTGGAACGTCATTTATTGAATAGTTTACTATTACGGTATCAATTCCCAGATTATCATCGGCTGATGCCTGGATGACCAGCGGTTCTCCCCGTAACAGAAAATAAGGAATTGGAGAATGAACAATGGTTGGATTTTGACTATCCGGCCCAATATGAACGCTAAGTTTTGTTGCCGGCGCCGAAGAAGGAGCAAACCGTACTCTTCCTACCTGATCACCTGCCATCACATAATACTGAATATCTGTCACTCCAACGTCGGGCGTTAAACTCGACATAAAAACACCACCAACTTCTGTGGCCTGCAATAAAAGAGTGTCAGTTGTAGTAAAATTATCAATGGAATAAATCACCATTAATGAGCTGGTATCAATGGGGTAATAACTTTCGATAGCTGCCGTAAAATCAATTGGCCCCGGTTCTTCCCGATCCTTGGCATGTGCAAAACTGAGAAAAAGATTTGTCCAGCCAATATCTTCCATAATCCCCTTTGTCAATGGTCCGGGATCATGAATGGCTTCTGCCATGCCAACTGCGTGAGTCATTAACGCATTGTTAGTGAGATTATAAGTATCATCATTTAAATGGTAGACACTCGACCCCTCATCAAATGAAGCTGGGGCGTATAAACGAGGTCGCTCTCCGGTATTTGTATAAGCCACAGGACTATCAAAATAAAGCGGGGATTCTAATAACTTTTTCATCTGGGTGGATGCATTCTCGTAGAAAGAAGTGTCAACCAGTTTATTTCCAGCAAATTGCTCAACCAGAATATCAAAAGAGGATGCATCGCCAAACTCATTGTAAGCGTATGCTCCTAAATCGTTCTGTATAAAAAAGAACCCTGTGAATCCTAATCCATGTGTGAGTTCATGAAGTGCCACGGAAACAAAGTCATATTTATCATCCGGTGTTTTTCCATCCGTTCCGTAGTACCAGTTTTTTATGTTACTGCTAAAATTTGCGGTAATGTCATTCCTTGACATTCCGTTTAATTCTTCTCCAGCTATCTTTTCAGCAATGGCTACAGCATAAAATCTGTTTTCGAAAGGTGCATTTTTAAAATTTGTGTAATAAGTTTCAGGGCCACAACTGGCCAATGTATTTGTTCCCAGCGATGAACTCCAGTTCACACTCACATGAATTGGAACCGGAGATTCCAGGATACTTTCCCAAATTTCCACGGCATAATCAAACGCAGTCTTTGCTTGCGGGGGAAAGTTTGGACTATACTTGACGATAATATCACTTTTGGGTTCACCCGACTTCAATAAAAACCCTCTAGGTGGGGGAATAAAAGCTTTTTCCACCTTTCCCGAAGCATAACAAACCGGAGGTTTTACCTTTAACTCCCGCTGAAGAGGCTGCGAGTAAGCACTTATCCAAAATGCAGAAGTCAGAACAAAAAGTATAAATATCTTCATCGTCAATATAAATGTTTGTAACCTAACCAACAGGTAGCTCAAAAGTTCGAATTTTGGATAAAAATGTAAAAAATAATAATAACCTTTTGTTAAAAACAAAAAAATGCCGGAATAAATTCCGGCATCTCCTAATTTAAGGTTGTAATACCAATCATCTTATTATGGTAACCTTTGCGCTTCTTTTTTAAATACCATTTTATAAAAAGTTACTGAAGAAGTAACAAAACCGATCAGTGCCACAATAAAGGCAATAATTAATAAGCTTTCCATAACTTAATTTTTTATAATTTTTTGATTTATTGAAATTGTATTATTATCGGTGATTGAGGCCAGGTAAACGCCAGGGGCAATGTTAGGCAGTTCAACTTTTATTTTCTGGTCGTAAGAGGCATAGCGAGTTTCGCGAAAAACGGTTTTCCCGTAAAGGTCGGTAACCAAGATATCAAGGTCAGAACCATCTGCATCCACACCATCAACATAAATACTGTTTTGAAATGGGTTTGGATAGATATTCACATCATTGGCAGCTGTAATTTCATCAGCAGCAGTGGTAACGCTTTGAATAGTCAGATTATCAATAGCCCATCCCCATCCGGTAACCTGCTGATCAGACGCCAAACGGAAACGGAACAGAACTGTATCGCCGGCTTCAAACGGAGTATCCTGGGTTAAATTAATATGCTGTGGCAGAAACAGATTATCGGCACCACTGGCCTCGGAAACAGCACTTTTTAAAGTACCATTGAATTGAGTACTCCACATCTCGTCAGAACCCGAATCGTAACCTTCAGTTACCGGCAACCAGCTTTTCCCATTGTCTTTACTTCCTTCTACAATTACAAAATCCCAGAACAATTCTTCGGTATAGACCGTTCCTTTTTCACCCGGCTCAACCAAGACCACTTCATCAAACGACATCATTCCGTTTTCTTCCAGAATAATCGGGTATTTCAATTGAGCAATCAAACTGTACTTTTCGTTTTCTACATTTGATTCCGGGTAAGGACTAGTAGTATGCAAGTTTCCGCTTGAAAAACCAATCGGACGATCAATATTGAAATCTGAAATTTCAAAATCATCATTGTTTGAGTCAAAATTGCTTGCATATCCGTGAACCGGACTCATGGTTTCACAAATATCCACATTGTAATATCCGGAAGTTGGCAGGTATCTTTTATTTACTCTTGCGGTGTTGTCTTTCGCCAAAATGCGGTACTCAACAACATCGTTAGAAGTAAGGCCTGCGGGAAATTCTACCTGCCCAGCATAAACATCGCCACCCTGAAGTTTCAAAGTAACAGGTTCCTGGTCTTGTCCGTTGATGCGGTATACTACGCTGACCGATTCGATACCGACATTATCTGTTGCAATGGCAGACATGTCGAGTACCGGATGCGATGTGGTCAGCATTTTTGATGGATTGTGTTTTAGGACCGGTGGATAATAATCCGGACCAATGCGGAATGAATATTTTTTTTCAGGAGCATTATCGGGATAGGTAAAAACGATGTTAGAAGTGGTACTTGCTGAGTAATAATATTGTACCAGACCATTATTAACAGCCATCGGAACATTTGCCTCAAACTTTTTGCTCGCTTTATTGTAATTCAGTTTTACCTTGGTTGATGTAGCAAAATTATTGGTGGAATAGGCGAAGAAAACAGATGATGTATCTGCGTTCAATTCACCTCCTACTTCGACTGAAACCGGCAGTTCTGTTACAGCATTTTCATAGTCTTTGATCAGAGTTCCATCAAAGCTCAATGCTTTCCAACCTAAATCAGCTAAAATGTCAAGTGTTTTATCGCCCGGATAATGAATGGCTTCCCCTTTAAAAATATAAGGACTCATCAGTGCGTTGGCATCACCTTTTTCAAATCCACTCTCATTATAATGATAAATACTTGAACCGGTATTCCAGTTTGCCGGGGCGTACACATCTTCAATTTTATCACCATCATTTCCTTTCAAACTAAGTTGTCCGGATTCTAATGCTGATTTCAACTGAGTTGAAGGTGCTGCAAAATGATCGTGATCACAAACCTGCAATGAATTTTGATAAACATACCAATCATAAACACTTGGTAAATGATTGGTGTTCTGCAAATCGCCAACACCGTTTTCCACATTAAAGAAACCTGAAAACCCCAAACCATGAACCATTTCATGGAGAGCTACAGTTACAAAATCATATTGTGTAGATGGGCCGTTTCCATCGGTTCCAAAATACCAGGTGATGTTTTTATTGAATGTGCAAATGATATCAGATTCCGAACCGTTCAGTTCTTTTCCTGCCAATTTTTCGGCCAGTGCAACCGGGTAATAAATGTTGGGCAAATGTGCTCCTGCAAAATTCTTGTAGAAACTACTTGGTGATGTACTTGCCAAAATATTGGTTCCCATGGCTTCCCATTTTACCTTAATAGTAATCGGAATGTCTGATGAGACTAGGTTTTCATATATTGAAACAACATACAGAAATGCCGCTTTTGCGTTTTCTGGTACGTTCACGAACTCAACCTGGAAATCCGACTTCAGGACAGTTCCTGACTTCAGAGTTGCGTTCTCCGGTGCGATAAAAGATTTTCTACTGTCTTCAGAAGCAATGTTGATCGGAGCATTTACACTTGAAATACGATCCTGATCAGTCTTCTGGGCCCAGGTATTAAAAGCGCCAACAAAAAATACCAGGGCAATGGTTAAAAAGCGTCTCATTACAATTCAAATTAGGGTTTGTTAAAATTGCCATGTCGAATTCTCAATAAGCGCAAAGGTCTTTCAACATGGTTTTCGAAACTTTTCCGGCGGCGTACCTGTTTCAATTGGGTTTGTAAAGCTGAAACAGTGGGTTTGTAACACTTGTCCGGTTTAATTTCTAAGACTTTTTTTCAATAAACAAAGAACTTAATCTTTTTTGGTAAAGCGACTTCTGTATCGTCTCTTGGGTTTGTTTTTCTATATCACAAAGTTGTTTATTCTTTGTTTAACACGATCATTTTTATAGCTGAAACTCGGGACGGGTATTTCCCAAATATGCCTAAGGAAAATTCTGATTATTCAGAATAATTTTCCTGAACGAGTCAGTAATTAGGGTATTTAACTGATCGTTTATGCATAACTTTCTCAGTATACTGATAAATCTTCAGTAAGCCGAATAATGAAATAAATTAGCGTGAAATTGAAAGCGTCAATCAAAGAACGGTTTTATACTTAACGGGTTTGTGCTGTAAATGTAAATATTATTTTCATTTGTGCAAATATTTTCTCTAAGTTTATCGGAAGAAAATTTTCAATACTCAATATTTTTATGAACTTTTTATCAACAACATTACTCTCTGTTTTACTGATTATTAGCACATTCGCCTACAGTCAGGAATTAAATTATGAAAAACAACCTTTACGTCCGCAATTTCACTTTTCGCCGGGAAAAAACTGGCAGGGAGCTCCCGAAGGGCTAGTTTTTCTGGATGGAGAATACCATCTATTTTATCAATACAATCCACTAAGTAATGAAGAAGGATATTCTCACTGGGGACATGCAGTTAGCAGTGATCTAATTCATTGGAATTATCTCCCTATTGCGCTATCTCCTGATGAAAATTCCTCAGAAAAAGACAGTAGCACCGTTCTTTCAGGCTCAGTGATTGTGGATAAAAACAACGTACTTGGGAAGCAAAAAGGAAACACTCCTACCTTTGTTGCCTTTTATACAAGTGATAAATCCGGACAACGACTTGCGTACAGTAACGACAAGGGACTTACCTGGCAGAAATACGAAAAAAATCCGATTATAGCTTATGATTCAACAGATGATGCACGCGATCCCAAAATATTCTGGAACGAAGAAACAAAAAAATGGGTGATGCTTTTATCCCGAAAGCTTTCAGACAGTGAAACATCAAAAGGAACATCCTTTTACACTTCTGATAATCTGATAGACTGGCAATTCCAAAGCCATCTTCCGGGGATGTTTGACCACCCCGATTTGGTAGAATTTACGGTAACTAACCGGCCCGACGAAAAAGTCTGGATTTTATTTGATGGAACAGGAAGCTATCTGATGGGTAATTTTGATGGAAGTACATTCACTCCAACTTCAGGAAAAATGACCAGCGACTGGGGAAAAAATTACTATGCTCCGCAAACCTGGAATAATCTTCCAGAAACAGAAAAACGTGTTTTACAAATTGCCTGTTTACGAAACGGTACCTTCACCGACATGCCTTTTAACGGTCAAATGACTTTCCCTTCCGAACTCTCTGTTAAAAAATTTGCAACAGGTTATAAGCTGATTCGCAAACCAATCAAAGAAATTGAACTATTGCATGGAAAACACGATTCGTGGACCGATAAAAACCTGATCCCCGGAATTAAACAAAACCGGATGAAAAATGTAAATGGTGATTGCCTTCATATTATTGCAGAGTTTGATCTGAAAACATCAGACAACTTTGGCTTCATGCTTCGCCATTCAACAAAAAATCCCGGGATAGAAGTGTTATACAATGTAAAAAGAGGGGTTTTGACGGTGCTGGGTAGTACTGTACCACTTTTGCCGGTTGACAATAAAATTCAACTGGAAATTATACTGGACCGCACTTCCCTGGAAATTTATGCCAACGATGGTCAGGCCATTGTTTCTAATCTGTACGAAGCAGATGCCAAGTCAAAAGATGTTATGCTTTTTACCAATGGTGGTGAACTGGGTATTATTCAAGCCGATGCTTACGAAATAAAGTCCATTTGGAACGAAAAATAATGTATGACCAATATCATGGCAATGAATAAACCCGATCTAAATCCCTTTCTGTTTCAGGAACTATAAGAATGCTGATTCTTAAATGGAAATTGAATATTCATGCAAATAAAAGCCGGATAAATTAATCATCCGGCTAAACAATATGTTATTTGTTATTACTTCATTAAGAAGCTAAAATCATCACCGGGAGAAAGCTCTATTGGTTGCTGCCCTTTTTTGAATATCCGGCACGATTTGATACCAATCAATTCCAGTTTTCCATTTTCCAGTTTAAACATGCAACCTTCACGTAACCCTGCCACATAAACATCCGGATTAATTTCGATGAATTCTTCAATTCGTTGTTCCCGTGTTTCTCCGGCATGTCCGTCAGGATTTGCATCCAGATAATGAGGATTGATTTGAAAAGAGATAAGGCCGGTACAATCGAAACCAAGCGGATCGATAATCGGCATATCGTTGGTAGTTCGTAAAGTCGGACAAGCGACATTCGATCCGGCGCTCCAACCGATGTAAGGAGTACCGGTCATCACTTTTTCACGAATTGCCTTCATCAACCCCCTTTCATTTAACATGCGAACCAACTGCCAGGTATTTCCTCCGCCCACAACAATGGCCTCTGCATTTTTAATAGCTTCAATCGGATCTGAAAAAGTATGAATTCCAATTACATGGTGTCCTATTTCAGCAAAGCGTTCTTCCACTTTTGAAGCATAAGTATCAAAAGAGAAAGTAACAGCTGCATAAGGGATAAAAACAGCTGTAACAGATTTTTCGCTAAGGAATTTTTTTATTTCATTTTTTGGATAATCCAGGTAAGGTTCACCCGGCATAGTTGAGTTGCTGATTAATAGTAGTTTCATATTAGATAATATTTTGAACGTATTTTGAATTCAACAAGAACCGAATAAAATAAAAAGTTCGCAATGATTTTTGTTTGTTTTGAAAAAAGCAGGGCATCTGATTCAAATTCCGCAACCTAATTCGAGTAAACTTATCCTTAAAAAATCCTAATAATCAGGACTAATTCCCTTTTCTTTCTAAATTTGTAGGCCTAAAAGATATGGGGTGGAAGAAAAACAAAAATTTTATAACAAGTTAAAGAATCAGTATCGCCTGATTATATATAACGATACAACTTTTCAGTCGGTTTGGAGCATGAAACTTTCCAGGTTGAAGGTATTTACTGTCACCAGCCTGGCTTCTGCAATTGTTGTGTTCCTCGTTATACTGCTCATTGCAACCACGGGTTTGCGTGAATATATTCCGGGATATCCCAAAGCAGAATACCGCCAGATGTTAGTGCGTAACGCACTGGTTGTTGATTCGCTGGAAAATGAATTACAAAAGCGCGATCAGTTTTTTAAAGGAATTCAAGCCATCATATCAGGAGAAATTCCGGAAGATGAACCGATTTCTGAAGTAGACACGCCCAGTTTAAAAATTGAATTTCAGGAATACAATCACGATTCGGTCTTTCGCGATGAGCTGCTGGCTGAGCAATTAAACCTTTCACTTCAAAATGTGGACGAAAACAATGCCGGTTTAAGTCAGATGCATTTTTTTATTCCGGTAAAGGGAGTAATAACTGAACATTTTAATACTGTACCCGATCATTACGGAATAGATATCGTTAGTGAAGCAAATGCCCGGATATCATCGGTTCTCGACGGTACAGTTATTTTTTCAGGATGGACGTTAAAAACCGGATACGTTATTTATATTCAGCACGACGCCAATTTAGTTTCAGTTTACAAACATAACGCTGAATTGCTCAAAAATATCGGAGATAAAGTAAGAGCCGGAGAAGCAATTGCAATCATTGGAAATACCGGAGAATTATCGACCGGGCCACACTTGCATTTCGAACTTTGGTATGATGGAACTGCCATCGATCCTGAAAATTTTATTGATTTTTAGTATGAAGAAACGGATAGCAATTCTTGGATCCACCGGTTCGATCGGAACTCAGGCGCTGGATGTAATCGAACAAAATCCTGATGTTTTTGAAGTAGAGGTTCTCACCGCTAACAACAATGTTGATCTTTTAATCCGGCAGGCAATTCGCTTCCGTCCGAACGTGGTTGTTATCGCCAACAAAGAAAAATACCCGTACGTGGCAGGAGCACTGAAAGATGAAGATATAAAAGTATATGCAGGATCAGAAGCTCTGGCACAGGTGGTTGAAATGGAAACTGTTGACCTCGTGTTAACTGCCATGGTTGGTTATTCGGGTTTAATACCTACTTACAATGCAGTAAAAGCAGGTAAAACCATTGCTCTGGCAAATAAGGAAACGTTAGTTGTGGCAGGTGAGATCATCACCAAAACAGCCCGCGAAAAACAGGTCGATCTGCTTCCTGTTGATTCAGAACATTCAGCCATTTTCCAGTGTTTGGTTGGCGAATACATGAACCCAATAGAGAAAATTTACCTGACCTGTTCAGGGGGGCCATTTCGGAAAAAGTCGCCGGAGGAGTTGAAACATGTGACTGTTGAAGATGCTTTGGATCATCCGAATTGGGACATGGGTGCAAAGATCACCATCGACTCGGCTACACTAATGAACAAAGGATTTGAAGTGATTGAAGCGCACTGGTTATTCGGACTTCCTTCATCAAAAATTGATGTAATCGTTCACCCACAGTCGATTATTCATTCCATCGTTCAGTTTGAAGATGGTTCGATGAAAGCCCAAATGGGACTTCCCGACATGAAACTTCCGATTCAGTATGCACTGGGATTTCCGAAGCGAATAACCAGCACTTTCCCTCGCTTTAACTTTCTCGACCACCCAACTTTAGCGTTTGAACCGCCCAATACAAAAATTTTTCGTAACCTTGCACTCGCCTTCGAGGCTTTGGACAAGGGCGGCAACATGCCTTGCATCCTGAATGCTGCCAACGAAGTGGTAGTAGAAGCTTTTCTGAAAGGGAAAGTTAAATTTCTGCAAATACCCGAATTGATTGAACAGGCCATGCAAAAAGTTGCTTTTATTAAAAAACCGGAATTAAATGACCTGATTGAAACAAACCTCGAAACAAGAACAGTAACTGAGTTGTTAACAGAAAACAGATTTTAGAAGAAAAAAAATTGAATGGAAGCTATACTGATTAAAACCGCGCAACTACTTTTAAGTTTATCGATTTTGGTTGTACTGCATGAGGCAGGCCATTTTATGTTTGCGCGTTTATTTAAAACCCGGGTTGAGAAATTTTATCTGTTCTTCAACCCCTGGTTCTCTTTATTCAAAGTAAAAAAGGGTGAAACTGAGTATGGAATCGGCTGGCTGCCTTTGGGTGGTTATGTGAAAATTGCGGGGATGATCGATGAGTCGATGGATAAGGAAGCAATGAAACTTCCGCCACAACCCTGGGAATTTCGCGCGAAACCCGCATGGCAACGTTTATTAATCATGCTGGGTGGTGTGCTGATGAATTTTATTTTTGCCTTCATCATTTACATTGGAGTTCTATATGCATGGGGCGATATGTACCTGCCCACCCAAAATGTTAAATATGGTATTGAAGTTAATGAAACCGGAAAAGAACTTGGTTTTCAGAACGGAGATAAAATTCTTTCAATAGATAATCAGCCGATTGAACAGTTTCACAAGATAGTACCTACCATTATTCTGAATATGGCCAAAACGGTTCAGGTAGAAAGAGACGGTCAAAAAATAGATGTGCCAATTACTGATGAGGATCTGGCATTACTTCTAAAAAGTACGGAAATCTGGGATGTCCGTAAACCTTATGATATTAAAATCGGAAAACTTGCAAAAGATTATCCTGCAGAAAAAGCCGGGTTACAAGTCGGCGATATACTGGGAGATGTAGATGGAAAAACATTCCGGTTCTATGATCAGTTTAGTAATTATCTGGCATCAAAAAAAGGTTCAGATATTCAACTCGAGATTACGCGAAATGGCGAGAAAATGACCAAAACAGTAGCAGTTAACGAAGAAGGAAAGCTAGGTTTCAATCCCTCATTTGTTAATCCTGATATTTTCGAATTCAAAACAATCAAATACGGATTTCTTGAGTCGATCCCGGCGGGGATCAAACAAGGCGTCCAAACGACCGGCAATTACCTGAAACAATTTAAACTATTCTTTAAAAAAGATACAAAAGCATATGAATCTTTGGGTGGATTTGCTACCATTGGAAGCATTTTTTCGCCTACCTGGGATTGGGAACATTTCTGGAGTATGACTGCGTTTATATCAATCATTCTTGCGATAATGAATCTTCTTCCGATACCTGCTCTTGATGGCGGACATGTCATGTTCTTACTGGGTGAGATTATAACCGGAAGAAAACCAGGAGAGAAGTTTTTAGAATATGCACAGATTGCCGGAATGGTACTTTTGCTGGCACTTGTACTTTATGCAAATGCCAACGACATAATTAAGATGATTAACGGAACATTTTAGCAAAATATTTCTATTTTTGTTGTCGAACCAATTAACAAAGTTAATATGAACTTATTTGTAATCGCAGGATTCTTAGGGCCACAGGAAATAATATTAATAGTACTGGCGCTACTTTTGCTTTTTGGAGGAAGAAAAATTCCTGAACTAATGAAAGGTCTTGGAAAGGGGATGAAAGAGTTCAAAAAGGCAAAAGAAGAAATGGATGAAGAAGACAATACTTCATCTAAAGAAAAAATTGAAAAGTAATTAATATCGAAAAGGATATTACAGATCCCGTTCTTTTTAGAGCGGGATTTTTTGTTTGTAAACCTTAAGTAACTTTTTCTTTTTCAGCTATTAAAATAACCGTTTAATAAAAAATTATGGTAAGGTTTTTGTAAGTTTAGTTCAAACTAAAAACAAAGGATTATGAAACGTACATTCAACCAGATTCTACTGACTTTATTAATTGGGATATTTGTTATTTCTTGTGATCAGGGGTCGACGGTAATACACAAGAACATCACAGGAAAAGCAGGTGAAATGGTTGTTGTCATATCAAAAGATAACTGGGAAGGAGTACCTGGACAAACCATCAGAGACGTTTTAGCACAACCTCAGGTTGGCCTTCCCCAGGAAGAGCCCATTTTTAATCTGGTAAATGTTCCGCACGAAGCTTTTAAGGATATTTTCAAAACAACCAGGAACATTATTCAAACCCGTATTTCTTCAAATGTAGAGAAAAGTGGCGTTACTATGACCGATGATATTTGGGCATATCCACAGGCAACTGTTCAAATTGCCGCTAAAAATCCGGAAGAATTTGTTACTGTATTCAACGAAAACAAAGACAAGATACTGGCTTATTTCCTGTCTGCAGAACGCGAACGGAATACAATGAATTACAACAAAATCTATGAAAAAGCAATCTATAACACTCTTGATCAAGACTTTGGGATTACCATGAAAGTGCCTCCTGGTTTTCGAATTGTAAAAAAAGAAAAGAATTTTATTTGGATACAATACGACACTCCTGAAATCTTCCAGGGAATTATCATCTATACTTATCCCTATGTTTCGGATAGTGCATTTACTGAGAGCTATCAGTTACCAATTCGTGATAGTCTTTTAAAGAAATTTGTTGACGGACCAACAGAAGGGAGTTACATGGGAACAGAACACCGAATTGAACAGATTTTCAACGCCACAAAACACTATGGCAACTATGCTACTGAAATGCGTGGACTGTGGCGCCTGCATAACGATTTTATGGGTGGACCGTATGTTTCACTCTCGGTTTTGGATCTTGCAAACCAAAGAGTTATAAATGCTTACGGTTTTGTTTATGCTCCAAGTAAAGAAAAACGTAATCTGCTTCGTCAGGTAGAAGCCATGGTATATTCCCTGCAGCTGAACAACCAGGCGGATAACGATAAATTGAATAAACAAGCTGACCTCGATATCAACATCGAAGGGTAATTGTAAAGTTTGAAAATAAGAAAAGGCCAATCCATCAGCTGAAGGATTGGCCTTTTCTTTATTGTTTCAAACTAAAAAACTGCCTTAACAATCTCTTTTACATTATCTGAAATTCCGTAAGTATAGATGTGTAACGAAGGAACATTTCTTGCCACTAACTCTTTCGATTGATGAATAGACCATTCGGTTCCAACACGTCGCGCATCTTCGTTGTTTTTACATTTTGAGAGCTCGCTTGCGAGTTCCTGAGGAAGATCGATCGCAAATATTTTAGGAAGTACTGTCAGTTGATTCATCAAATTGATGGGCTTGATTCCGGGAATGATCGGAATGGTAATTCCCATTGACCGGCACTTATCTACAAAATCAAAATAAACCTTGTTGTCAAAAAACATCTGTGTAACAATATAATCTGCACCTGCATCCACTTTTTGTTTCAGATATTTCAAATCCAATTCCATGTTTGGAGATTCAAAATGTTTTTCCGGGTAACCAGCCACACCAATACAAAAATCGAGTGGTAAGTTGTTTTTCAAGTCTTCATCAAGGTACTTACCTTCACCCAAGTCACGAATTTGCTGTACCAACTCATTAGCATTTGCATGCCCATTTTCGGTAGGCTGGAAAACAGATTGACCTTTAATACCATCTCCGCGTAACGCCAGAACATTATTAATACCCAAAAAATTCAGATCAATCAACACATGCTCGGTTTCACTTTTAGTAAATCCACCGCAAAGAATATGAGGAACAACAGGAATTCCATACTTATGCTGAATAGCGGCTGCAATAGCCACTGTTCCCGGTCGTTTCCGAACTGTTCGTTTAACGATGGAGCCATCTTTCATCTCCTTAAACTCCACCTCGTCCCGGTGGGTGGTGAGATTAATGTATTTCGGATTGAAATCAATCAAACTCTCAATAGTCTGATACAATTTCGAAGCGTCGTTACCCTTTAAAGGAGGAAGCAACTCAAACGAAAAAACTGTGCTTTTTGCTGATTTTATGGTATCAATAACCTTCATGGTCTGTTTCAATTTAGCGCTACAAATGTAATAAAATCGGACCTGTTAATTCGTTACCGCCTTCCAGCGGCTCACTTGGTCATTTTTATTTAACTGAATAAATCGGTTAAACCTGCTTTCTATTTATAATTTAGATTGGTTGGCAGAAACTTCTCCACAAAATCTACTGTCTCATTCTTACGCCGGGCATAATCAGCCACCTGATCCAAACCAATTTTTTCAAGGCTGAAGTAACGGGATTCAGGATGTACAAAATACTCACCCGATACCGAAGCATTTGGATACATGGCATAATGCTCGGTGAGTGTAATACCAACTTCCTGCGCCCGGATCAGTTTAAACAGGTTGTCTTTTTCTGAATGTTCAGGGCAGGCCGGGTAACCCAGTGCTGGTCGAATTCCCTGGTATTTTACTTTCAGAATATCATCCATCGAGAGTTTTTCGTCAGGAACATAGCCCCAGTAATTCTTACGTATCTCAAGGTGAAGCAATTCTGCAAAGGCTTCGCTCAAACGGTCGGCCAGTGCTTCAAGCATTATGGCTTTGTAATCGTTATTATCTTTTCTGTATTCGTCTTTCCACTTTTCAATTCCAATCCCTGCCGTTGTGGCAAATCCACCACAATAGTCAATTTTGCCTGATTCTGTTGGTGCTACAAAATCCGACAAACAGAAATTAGCTGCTCCGCCTTTTTTCTTTTCCTGCTGACGAAGGTGATACAAACGCCCGATTTCTTTTTGGCGTGTTTCGTCTTCATACAAAACTACATCATCTCCATCAGCATTGGCAGGCCAGATCCCAAATGCCGCATTAGCCTGCAGCATTTTTTTATCAATAATCTCATCCAGAAATTCGTTGGCCTCGCGATAGAGTTTTTGCGCCTCCTCGCCTTGCTTTTCATCGGTAAAAATATCAGGATAATGTCCTTTCAAACCCCAGGTGATGAAGAAGAAAGTCCAGTCGATGTAATTCCGAAGTTCTTCCAGAGGGAAATCAATCAGGTGTTTTACCCCAGTAAAATTAGGTTTGTATATCGGAGTATTTTCCCATTCGATGTCGTATTTATTCTTTCTAGCCTGTTCCAGTGTCAGGTATTCTTTTGCCTTTCGCTGTCCCTGAAACTGCCGCACTTGCTCGTAATCTTCTTTCACCGATTGCAAGTAAGTTTCATTCTTAGCAATCAGGTTCGATACTACATTCACCGCCAGTGAAGCATCTTTTACATGGATTACCGGATTTGAATATTCAGGGGCTATTTTCACAGCTGTATGAATTTTAGAAGTGGTAGCTCCACCAATCAATACCGGAATATTCATGTTACGGCGTTCCATTTCTTTGGCAATGTCAACCATTATCTCTAACGACGGCGTAATCAAGCCGCTCAAACCGATTACATCCACTTTGTTTTTAATCGCTTCATCCAGGATTTTTTCTGTCGGAACCATCACACCAAGATCAATAATCTCGTAATTGTTACAACCGAGAACTACTCCCACAATGTTTTTCCCAATGTCATGAACATCACCTTTTACTGTAGCCATCAAAACTTTATTCTGCGACATCGAGTTCTGGTATTTTGCTTTATCGGCTTCAATGGTCGGGAGCAAATACGCCACGGCCTTTTTCATTACACGCGCCGACTTAATCACCTGTGGCAGAAACATTTTACCGGAACCAAACAGTTCACCAACCACATTCATACCGTCCATTAACGGACCTTCGATAATATTTAACGCAGGTGAATATTTTT
>DAOPJR010000023.1:26371-40791 GCA_035399765.1 Draconibacterium sp.
CCCATGTCAAGGCCTGCATTTATCGCATGAAAAAGAAATACAGAGTGAATCGCTTCGCGCACCACGTTATTCCCGCGGAATGCAAAAGAAACATTGCTTACTCCGGCGCTAACTTTCGCATAAAGCAGATTTTCCTTGATCCATTTTACCGACTCCATGAATGATACTGCATAATTGTTGTGTTCTTCCATGCCGGTACCGATAGTCAGCACATTCGGATCGAAGATGATATCCTGTGGCGCAAAGTGTACCTTTTCGGTTAGTATCTTGTAAGCACGCGAACAAATTTCCTTGCGTCGTTCGGTATTATCGGCCTGACCTTTTTCATCGAAAGCCATCACAATTACAGCGGCACCATAACGTTTAATGGTTTTAGCCTGCTGAATAAAAACCTCCTCGCCTTCTTTTAAACTAATGGAATTAACAATTGCTTTTCCCTGCAAACATTTCAAACCGGCCTCAATCACTTTCCATTTCGAAGAGTCAATCATAATCGGGAGTCTGGCGATGTCAGGTTCTGCCATGATCAGGTTTAGGAAAGTCACCATCTCTTTTTCAGCATCGAGCATGGCATCATCCATGTTTACATCGATAACCTGTGCCCCGTTTTCTACCTGTTCACGGGCGATTGAAAGTGCCTCTTCATATTTTTTCTCACTGATTAAGCGTGCAAATTTCTTTGAACCGGCCACATTACAACGCTCCCCAATATTCATAAAATTGGTGTTCTCGGTAATGGTAACAGGCTCCAAACCACTAAGTGTCATATTTGTACTGGCAGGTACCACATGATGTGGTTTTGCATGCGCAGCCAACTCGGCAAACGCATGAATGTGATCGGGCGTAGTACCACAACACCCGCCGATAATGTTTACAAAATTATTGTCGAGATAATCTTTGATGTAACCGGCCATAATCTCCGGTGTTTCATCGTAAGCACCAAATTGATTGGGCAAGCCGGCGTTTGGATGAGCACTGACATTAAACGGAGCCTTTCCGGCCAATTCTTTCACATAAGGCCGTAACTCGCTTGCTCCCAGCGAACAATTCAATCCAATACTTAATAAATCGACATGCGACACTGAATCGAGAAAAGCCTCCAAAGTTTGCCCCGAAAGAGTTCGCCCGCTGGCATCGGTAATCGTCCCTGAAACCATCAACGGAAGTTGAATATTTCGTTCGTCCAACACTTCTTCAATGGCAAAAATGGCTGCCTTGGCGTTCAGGGTATCAAAAATGGTTTCGATCAATAATAAGTCGGCCCCGCCATCCAGCAGTCCTTCCACTTGCTCGCGGTAAGCATTTTTTACCTGATCAAAAGTTACTGCACGATAACCCGGATCGTTTACATCTGGCGAAAGCGATAATGTTTTGTTTGTAGGCCCCAGCGATCCCACCACAAAACGCGGTTTGGCCGGATTCTTCTCAGTAAACTCATCAGCGACAGATTTTGCTATTTCAGCTGAAGCTTTGTTCATTTCGTAAACAAACTCCTCCGTACCATAATCAGCTTGTGAAATACGGGTGGCATTAAACGTATTGGTTTCCAAAAGATCGGCTCCTGCCTCCAGATACCGTTTGTGTATCTCCCTGATAATTTCCGGTTTTGTAATCGAAAGGATATCGTTATTTCCTTTCTGATCGTTTGGAAAATCTTTCAGTTGTTCACCACGGTAATCTTCTTCCGTCAGTTTATATTCCTGAATTAAAGAACCCATTGCCCCGTCTAAGACCAGCACCCGGGTTTTGAGTTCCTCTCGTATATCTTTTTTTATTGTCATTGTCAGTTTCTTATCCTTTTCTCAATATTTTTCAAATGTCCCCTTGAGGGGACTACAGGGGTGATCTCCCTATTCGTGACTTTTCTCCAAATCATCAATAAAATACTCTAAGGTCTTTTCAACATTATACAAATTATCCAGAATCTCCCTATTTTTAAATCTAATTATATGGTATCCCAAATTCTTTAAATCCAATTCTCTCTCCCTGTCTTTACCCTTTTGAAACCTATGTATTTCACCATCTATTTCAATAATCAATTTCAAATCTTTGCAGAAGAAATCAACAATGTAATTATTGATTGATCGTTGACGTAAAAACTGATAACCTTTTAGTTGTTTCCTTTTCAGCAACTTATTCCACAAAATTACTTCTGAAAGCGTCGAGTTCTTCCTGAGTGTCCGTGCATATTCTTTTAAGCCTTTATTGTAATTATTATTTAATTTGTTATTTGTCATTTCAGGTTTCTCATCCCCCAGCCCCCTTCGAAGGGGGACTTGAATACAAAATTAAGCCTAAAATGTTAGCTGTCCTATTTCAATATTCTAATTTCGTTTTCGCCTTTTATTCCAACCTGATCATCGCAGATAATCAACAAAGACTCAATCTCCGGATACTTCTCTGCTTTGTTGATCACCTTTTCCACATGATCGGGTGACTTTACCTGGTTACCCAGTGCCGTTGCCAGTGCATCCGCCAGCAAAATATCCTTGCATACCACAACTACCGCGTCAGCCTTGCCAAAACTAAGTGAAGGTCCCACTGTCCCTGCTGAAGTACAAATTCCAAATGCTTCTTCCGATGGTGGTATTACCAACCCGATTCGTTCTGAAAGAATTGATTCGCCGGCAAAAACCGAAAGTACCAATTCGTTCTTAATGAGAATGTAAATATCACCTCCGTTTTCAATTAACAGTTCCTTCACCGGAAAGTTCTTACGAATTTCCTCCCCCACTTCGCGGGCAAATAAACCGGCCACCGTTGCCATCGGTCCAACTCCTGCTTTTTCAGCAGCCACTGCCATCTCAAAAGCGTTTACCGGGGCAAACTCTGAAGGTTGAAATGGCTTCAGGCTTTTTTTGAAAAAGGGGTCCTTCTGAATATAATCATCAAATAATTCACGAATATTTTTGATTTTATCCAAAGCAACTTCCTTCATTTTTTCATCAAATGATTCCGGATCAACTCCTATCCAAAGATCAGTTTCAAGATGTTTTACCTCGAAGCCTTTAAACCTTTCGGTATTGAACTGCGAGCGATATGTGCGTTCTTCAAAAAGTTTCATTACTGAAAATCAATTTTGAACAATTTTAACGGACAGGCAGGGATACAAAGCTCGCAAACCACACATTTACTTTTGTCGAATTCCAGTTTCCAGCTTTCCCGGTTCATCGTCAGTGCACCGGCAAAACAAACGGCAGTACAGTTTCCGCAATCAATACAGCGGCTCTCTTCAAAATGAATGCGTTTATCCAACGATTCGCAAACTATTTTATGGCTTCGGATGTACTCCACACCTTTATCGATGTTTTCTTTTTTACCTTGAAGTTCAAGCAGTAAACTTCCCCGTTTCCCCGGAAACACCTCAGCTTTCAGAATATTAATCCGGATATCATAATCTTTTACAAGATGATAGGTAAATGCCTTATCACCACTGTCGGGTGGAAAATTCAGGATGTATCTTTTCTTAATCATTGTTGGCCTCCGTTTCTTTTAATCCATTCAACGAGGTATTTGTCGGAAACATTTGAACGGGCTTACTCACTTCAAATTTACCATCAAGCAACCACTGTTTCAGTTCATCTGCTATCTTACGCGCTTTTGCCAAACTGGCAACCGGTGCCGTTCTTACTTTTTTCCCCTGAACTTTGATGGCTCCTGATTTCAGTTCTTCGTAAGTCACCTGCCCAAGTTTGGGAGTTCCAACAGTACCATAATCGAGCACCGATGTTTCGATCTGACTGTTATTGATTGACACCCGTCGTGCGATATCAGCATCGAGTACCGGAATCGGAATACCAATCCCCACAAACATGCTTACTCCATACTTTTCAAAATAAGCTGCCTGGATATATTCAGATGACATTTCCTTTAGGTTTCCCATTACCGCAATCGTAGCCGCATTGGTAGTTGGGATTCCGTACTCATTTTTTGGCCGGGTAGTGTGAAACTGTGTTCCGGGCCACACCACAAAACCTTGTGTGCCTCCCAGAAATATTCGGGTACCTAAACCAATCGTCCTAAACTCCGGATCATTCAGCAGTGGGCTCAGTTCGCCGGAAGTGGAATAGGTTGCATTACGCAAATTAGGAAGAAGCGTTCCCATGTAGGTATGCTTTATCGTTTGGGTAGTATTCACCGCCACATTATAGTTTTGATATGCATTTCTTGGATTGAAAAGCGTAAACTCGTTTACCGTGTTGATGTTGATCCAGGTTTTTATATGTTTTCGCGGATAGCAGTCTGTTCCTTTTGCCCAGGCTTCCAACAAAACGTCTTTCCCGTCAAGCATATCCTGAATAACATGTGCCCCACCGTATTCCGGCCGGTCAGGATCACAGGCAGTAGCACCAATGTATGAATCCACTGCTGCCAAACCTTCGTAACATGGCACACCGTTCAAACGGATCTTTTCCATCCGGATGGGTGGATTGGCATGACCAAAATTAATAATCGCACCCGAAGAACACATCGCACCAAAAGTAGCGGTAGTAACTACATCCACTTTCTCCACAATTTCTTCCGGAGACATTTCAAGCGCCATTTTTGCGACTTCTTCGGCAGTGAGAACCACTGCTTCTCCCGATTTCAGTTTGCGGTTTATTTCTTCGTAAGTTTTTACTTTCGACATACGTATTTAATTAGAAGTGAAAGATGGAAGTGAGAAGAATTCTTCTGTTCTGTCTTTCAAACTCCGGATTTATAAACATTTATTTTTCGGTATTTAAACCGGTTAGCCGGAAGCGGTTAAAACCGCTGTTGCATACACATATTTGCCCCGTGTAGCTGAATTGACAAAAATAAAGTATACTGCAGTTTCTTCATTTGATAGTGTTGTAATTATAATTCCGTTACCGGCCGGGTTTTGGCACCTTTTTCCCGCTATAAACGAAAATGGTTGCCAGAGTTTCTCAGAGCCCGATCTCTCCGCTCTTCTTTATAATCAAACACCCTTTATGTGAAAGAATATTTGATGAATAGCAAAGTTAACGGATTTTATTGATCCAACAACTTCGCCCTCCATTTGATGGAATCCTGATTGGGAAATTAACGTATGTTTAATCCTTCATCCTCTTTCGGAGAATCTGATTCAATCGTATTTATTCCTGATAAACACGTACATAATCGATCTGCATTGACTGAGGAAAAATTGAATTATCGATTCCCTGAGCTCCACCCCAGTTTCCTCCAACGGCCACATTCAGAATAAAAAACTGAGGTTTATTGAAAGGCCAGTTATCGTCGGTTTTGTTTGAAGGAACATAACGATAGGTAACATTATCAATCGAATCGGTGTAAAAAACCATTTCTTTTTCAGTCCAGAACAAACCATACACATGAAACTCTTCTTCCGCAGTCTGGAGGGTTTTACTACTGCCACTTCCGTTGCTGCCGTAACCAGCCGGTGTATGAACGGTAGCATGAACCGTGTTCGGCTGGTAACCAACATATTCCATAATGTCGATCTCACCGCAGGCAGGCCAGCCCACATTGCCGATATTAGATCCCAGCATCCAGATAGCCGGCCATATCCCCGTTCCTGATGGCAATTTGGCCCGTATTTCCATTCGCCCGTAGGTGAATTCCTTTTTCCCGCTCGAAATCATTCTTGTTGACGTATAGGATCCGGCGGCCTTATTGTCATTCAGTTTTTTTGCTGTAATGGTTAAAATTCCATCCTGCACTTTTGCATTGCTGCCATTGGTATAATTCTGAAGTTCGTTATTCCCCCACCCGGTGGCTCCGGTTTCAAAAGTCCAGTTGCCGGAATTTACCACATCACCGTCAAAATCATCGGCCCAAACTAAATTGAGTTTCGAAAAGTAATCCGGATCATTATCTGAAATTGTCACAGTTTGAATGGATGAATATGTTTTCCCGTCTTTCATAACCTGCAATTCAATGTTATATGTTCCGGAATAAGGGAAATAGGCCAAAACAGTATCCTTATCTTCAATTTGTTTGTAACGGTAAAGCCATTTATATGAGTCAACGCTTCCTTCCGACGTATTCTCTAAAGTAATATAGTTTGGATTGGCCTCATCCACAATTGTGTTAAAGGCTACCGTAAAATCTGTTTGACTAATTTGAATGCTTTTTGTAACCGATTTTGTAGAATGGTCCATTCCCGTAACTGTCAAAGTCACATCATAGTCACCGGCCTCGTGATAATACGCCACTAACTGTTCTGTTTTATTTCTGGTCGATTTGGATTCGCCATTGCCAAAATCCCAATGAAGAAGATCGTATTCCCCACTTGAACCATTTGTAAACCTAACATGATTCCCATCAATCATTTCAAAACTAAAATCGGGAAAAAATGTCTCTTCCGATTTCGAATTACTACAAGCGGTTAAGACTAATACAATTAATACGATTGTAGTTGAGCAATAAGATATGCGTGTAAGTTCTTTGAAATATCGAATCATTTTCAATTTATTGATAGTTAGTTAGCAATCTTAAAAATATACTTTCAGAATTTATTTCTGCATTTTATCCAAAAGAATTTATTTCAAAACAAAAGTTCCATGTAATCCTTCATCAGAATTGGGGCCAATCCAAACGTCAAAATCTCCTGGCTCTGTTACATAATCCTTTCCATTAAAAAACTGCAGTTTTCTCGCTTCTAATTCAAAACTCACTGTAGTTTTATATCCCGGTTTCAGACCGATCTTTTTGAAATCCTTCAATTCTTTAATCGGACGTGTAATACTTCCTACCCGATCTCTAACGTACAACTGAACAATCTCATCGGCTTCAAAATTGCCAAAGTTTTTAATGTCAGCGGAAAGAATTATTGAACCGTCAGCTGGCATTTCAGTCGAAGAAATCTGCAGATTTTCGTATTTGAATTCAGTATAACTTAACCCATATCCAAACGGAAACAAAGGTGTAATCCCATAATCGATGTGCATGGATCTGAATCCTAACGAAAGCTGTTTGGAGTCACGTGGAATATCGTCGATGTTAATGCAATCGTTTTTACTGGCTGGCCTGCCGGTATTTTTATGATAGTAATAAAACGGAATCTGACCAGCTCCTTTCACAAAGGTTACCGGCAACTTTCCTGAAGGAGAATAGTCGCCAAAAATCAGGTCGGCAACTGCCGGTCCAGCCATAGTTCCCGGATGCCAGGCATAAAGTACCGCGTCGGCCATTTCAATTTCAGCACCAATCCCCAAGGGTCTTCCAGCCATAACTACTAAAATCAGAGGCTTTCCTGTGCTTTCCAGTTCAGTAATTAATTCAGTTTGAACACCCGGGAGATTGAGTATACCTCGTGCATTTGCCTCTCCTGACAAGATGGATTCTTCTCCGGCAAAGAACAAAATTGCGTCTGCACTTTTTGCGGCCGTAATCGCTTCTGCAAATCCTTTAGTTGATTTATCGCGGCTGTAATCCAAACCCGGTGTATATTTCATTCGCGATCCCAGTATCGCCTCAAATGCTTGTCTTGGAGTAGTTGAATCATCGCCATTGCCATCAAAAATCCAGGTGCCCAGCTGATCACGTGGTGCATCAGCCAGCGGACCAATTACGGCCAGCGAATTTATACTTTTTGAAAGTGGTAAAGTATTATTTTGGTTTTTTAGCAGAACCATGCTTTTCCTTGCTACTTCGCGAGCCAGTTCCAGATGAGCCGGAGCCAAAAGAGTGTCGGTGGAAACAAAAGCGTTATATGGTTTATCGAACAACTCCATCTCCATTTTTACACGAAGAATATTTTCCACATGCTCATCAATCAGGTTTTCCGCAATCACTCCTTTCTCCACTAATTGCCTCAGATTCTCTTCATAACAGGTACTCGCCATTTCCATATCCACACCGGCCTTCACTGAAATTTCGCTGGCATGTTTTTTATTTGCGGCATATCCGTGAGCGATCATCTCTTCAATCGATCCCCAATCGCTTACAACCATCCCTTTGTAATTCCACTGATCATGCAAAATATGTTTCAGCGTAAATTCATTTCCCGAAGTTGGCACGCCGTTCAGGTCGTTAAAAGCCGACATAATTGTAAGAACACCTGCATCAACTGCAGCTTTAAAAGGAGTCAGATGTACATTTCTCAAAAGTGTTTCAGGAATATAAGTAGTATTGTAATCGCGTCCAGCCTCCGACATGCCATAACCAACAAAATGCTTGGCGCAGGCAGCAACCGATGTTGTGTCATTCAGATTTCCCTGAAATCCTTTGATCATAGAAGTTGCAAATTGGGAAGTTAAGAAAGGGTCCTCACCACAACTTTCTGCAATGCGCCCCCAGCGGGGATCCCAGGTGACATCCATCATTGGGGCAAAGGTCCAGTTAATTCCCATCGATGAGGCTTCTACAGCCGCAACCCGCATGGCTTTCTCTGCCAGTTCAGGTTCCCATGAAGATGCCATCCCCAAAGGAATCGGGAAAATGGTTCGAAATCCATGAATGACATCGCGACCAAATAACAAAGGAATCCCGTGTTGGCTTTCTTCCAGGGCTACACGTTGAAACTCGGCGATGCGTTCTGGTCCAACCATATTAATAAACGATCCAACTTTCCCTTCGCGAATGGCTTGTTTCATCGCTTCATCATCCCCGAAAAAACCATCATTCACCTGTTGCATTTGCCCAATTTTTTCATCGAGCGACATCTCCGAAATGAGCTTTTTGATCTTTTGGTCCCGCAAATGCTCGCTGTTACCAATATTTGCTGAACAGGCAGCCAGTAAAAACAGGCTCATCAATATGGATAAAACTTTACTCATCATCCTTTATTTTTAGCAGATTCTTACTTTTCTTACACTGTTTCTTTTGTTTTCATCGGCATGCTACTTTGCATTTGTAACAATAAATTTTTTAGAAATTAACCCATCTGGTCCATCAACGCTTAATATATAAATACCAACTGCCAGTTTATCAATATCTATGCTCACAGTTTTCTCATTTTTAACCGTCAATTCTTTTCGTACTATGCCCTGCATATCGATAACATTCAACGTTTTCGCTCCATAATCATTCCCACTGAAAGTTATCCCAAGTTTGCCATGCATCGTATTTGGATGGATATTAAAATCAATGTTTTTTTTCGTTTCTGATATTCCTACATGCTGATCCAGTTTATATACGCGTACCCAATCAATAAAAACCGAACAGGGAAATTCTGCTTCATCACTTACAGCACCACCATACGAATAATCTTTCCCGCCAACTCCGGCTGTTAAAAGCAGATACATTTTGTGCGTGAAAGGATACCACTCTGAGAAATGATTGGAGTATTCTGAAACTCCTACTCTTCTTCCGTCGATGTCGTGAATGGCAAACTGATCTTCGCCATCCTTTGCAAAGCCTCCTCCATCATCCAGGTAATGAATGTGGTACACGTTGTCATCTATAAAAAATTCGACTCTATCCTGGTACCAGTCGATTCCATATTCATGAAAACCGGAACTTCCGGCATTCGGATCGTTTTCGGGAGGAGGATAATTTCCATATCCCGGCTCAGCAGGATTTGGAACCTGGCCTGTTTCGAAACTGTAATACACTCCTTTGTGCCCGTGGTTCCATTCGGCCCACTGGTTATTGTTCCACTCCCAGGCATAATGAACACTTCCGAGATTATGGTACGGAATAGAACCAACATATTCCATGATATCTATTTCGCCTCCCTGGGGCCACATGATATAATCCCACCCGGGAGGCAACTCATCGGGCATCATCCAGAAGGCAAATCCCTGTCCCATCTGTTTTACATCGCGGGGATAAACCCTTGCAACAATCCTGTGTCCCGGCCCCCATGCTTCTTTCCCCACTGTGCTGACTCGTGCACTGGTGTAATTTCTGTCGATGTAATACTCTTCCCGGGTTGTGATAACCAGGCATCCGTCTTCGGCTCCCTGAACAGTATCTGTAAAACTGATATTTTCTTCTCTGTCGGTTGCACGGTCTATCTGACCCGTTCCAAAATCACCATTTATTCCTGTTCCGGTTTCAATATTCCAATATTCAGTATCCAGCTGCCCGGTGTTAAAATTGTCTTCCCATATCAACTCCCTTTCCTGAGCAAACGAGCCCAGACAAAAAAGACAAACTATTAATAAGGGAAGGCAAAGTTTCATTACAGTTGAAAATCTTACGGATACTTTTGATCTGTGTTATTTTAATTCCAAGACAAAATCAAGGGATAAAGCAAGCTTACCTTAATCTTTTCTGATTAACCATCTAAATAAAAGGGGAGGAACAAGCCTCCCCTTCTCTAATCTAACTAAACTATTAATCAACAAGCACCGTGCATCCATATGCACCGATGCATAACCTAATTATTTCAAGGGATTATTCAGGTCTGAAAACCCAGGTCCAGCCGGTTGCCCACGCTGCATCCGGTACAAACAATACCATTTTATCAGCAGTGAGTTCAACAATCTGAAAAACGCCACTGTTGCCTCCACCATCCATTGAACCTAAAAGATTCGCAGGACCTTCGATGGTCAGTTTTGTATAGTCACCGTTGAACTTAAAAGTACTTCCGGTAACCGGCTCACCACTTGCATCAGAATAGTAAGTGTAGTTGGCGCCACCTGCCAGGTCAAAAACCATTTTACCGGCGGCATCACCGGGAGGACAGCAATCACCGGCTGCATTCCACCAAATACCCCATGGATTTCCCGGGTCGGACATGAACCACCAGGTACCACCATCGGCAGCTGGGCCCCCATCAAACACCCATGTTTTTCCTTCAAGGTTTTCTCCTACCAGGTAATAGTAAGCTTGTGGCAGGGCTTCGTCCAACTGGGTAATATCTACTGAAATATTTTTTTCAATGTACTCAGTGTAATCCGGACTACCGGTTGGCATATAAGGTGTAGTTACATGATACGTAAAAGTGTGAGTACCGGTGAACGGAAATACCACTTCAACTCGGTCGGTATACTTTTTATCGATAATATAATCCCAATACCCGGTAACACCCGGAGTTTTCATTTGCAGCGACAGTTTGTTACCTCCGTCAGTGGCCTGTACAACCTGTAACTCAATATTGTCGGGATCGAAACTATTTACGAGTTGGTCCCTGTCTTCGATGGGATCGCATGAAGAAAATATCAAAACGAAGACCATCAGAAAGATGCCATATATATTTTTAAATTTCATCTGTTTAATTTTTTAGTTTCAATTTGAATTACCATCCTGCATTTTGTTCATAAACGCCATTCGATAAACGAATTTCAGATTCAGGTATCGGCTCCAAGCCTTTTGTTTCCGGACGATAAGTAACCTGGTAAGGCTGATCAACACCAGAATTGTTAACTATAATCTCAGAATTGTAGAAATTATTGCTAGTTTCAACATCACCCCAGCGAACCAGGTCAAACCAGCGAATTCCTTCGAAAGCCAGCTCATGTGCACGTTCCAGCTTCAATGCTGACAGCGTATAACCGATAGGTTCCAATCCGGCACGGGCACGAACTGCGTTCATACCGTTGGCGGTTTCTGTCAATTCTGAATGCATTAATAATACATCAGCAAATCTCAGGTAATAGAAATCCTGCGCTGCCCACAACTGCATCGGGTCTCCATTCGACATGTCATACAAATAGTAGAACATACCCTTCACACCATCAGGACCATTGTGCTGAAGAGTCGTGTATTTCTTATTCATCAAACCGGTGTTTTGATCTCCTTTTCCGATGTTCCAGTCAGCCAATCCCATGTTTGGATCTTTCGAATTTAAATCCAGAACAGAACCAGCTTTACGAGGATCGTCATCCGACCATTGTGCATAAAAACCCGAATGAACAGGTCCCCAGCCCCAGCCTTGCCCGAAAGGGACAAGTGAATGGTCGCGAATACCAAAGAATAAAGGAACACGGTTATTATACTTTTGCCCGCTACCGTTGTCGAAACTCCAGTTGCCTAAACCATAACGCATTGCAAACATTACTTCATAATTTCCGGTACCTATAATTGAATTTGGCCCGTCCTGACCAACCCATGCCAACGGAACACCTGTTGAGTCAGGAGCTTCGGCCCATGGCAATACCGGATTCGCGCCATCCGGATCATAGGTTCTTGCACTGGTATTTACATACGAGTAAGGCCACAAATTGCGGAAATCACTTGCCAGATGATACCCACTGTTATTAATCACGTCTTCAATTTGAGTGATTACTTCCGATTTTGAAATACTTCCACCATCCTGCAACGGCAACACTTCTGTTGGTTGTTTAAGAATGTTAGTCATATAACCTGTGTAAAACAGATACGAACGGGCAATGTAACTCTTTGCCACCCAAACATTTGCATGACCGTACTCGCTCAATGAATATTGTGCAGCGGTTTTTCTAGGCAATGTTTCTGCTGCAATTTTAAAATCAGATGCAATAACAGCCCAGGTTTCTTCCAGTGATGAACGAGGCACGCTTCGATCGGCATCTGAAGTCAGAATTAAAGGCATTCCACCAAAAAAACGGGCTGCTCTGTACATCAGGAATCCACGCATAAAATAAGCTTCACCCAAGGTATTGTTTTTAAACTCCTCAGCTTCTGCTGGTGTATCAAAATATACCGAAAAATCGCCGTTGGTTACTGCCTCAATAATGGCATTTGCCCTACTTACCCCATTGTAAGTTTCTACCCATAAATCTTTATAAGTATCTTCTGAAGGATCTTTAAACTGATCGACGTTTTTAGCAGAAATATCATCAGGACCACCACCGCCTAACATCAGGTCACTTAAAAGGTTGGCCGCAATGTGCTCGTTGCTGTGAGGACCATTCACGAACAGTGCGTTGTACACACCATTCATGGCTTCATTAATATCTGTTGGAGTACGATAAAAACTATCGAGGTTTTTATCATACAGGTTCTCAGTATCGAGGTAACTGTCACAAGATGTAACCAGTATCATTGCCCCTACTGCGATTGTATATAATAACTTCTTCATAATCTATTCTTTATTTTGTTTTTTCTATTCTGTAGAATAGTTAATGATATTCCTTTAAAATGTTACGTTTACACCACACATAACTGTACGAGGCAGCGGATACAATCCAAGGTCGAAACCTGATCCCCATGAATCAGGAGCGTAACCTACTTCAGGATCCATTCCGTCATACTTGGTGAAAGTGTAGAGGTTGTTTACTGAAACATACAAGGTTGCTGATCTTACCCAATTTAAATTGGCCAGCAACTTGTCGAATTTGTAACCAACGGTCAGGTTGCTGATTCTCATGTAATCGGCATCGTGCATGTAGATATCCGATATTAGCTGGGTATTGGCGGTAGTAGCGTAAGTCAAACGAGGAATTGTATTCGAAGTTCCTTCGCCATGCCAGCGACCAAAAATCTGAGTCGTGTAGTTTTGAGTCAACTGGTCGGCAAACGAACGATACGATTGCATTACCTGAAGACCAAATTTACCAGCCAGTGTTGCGTTTACATAGAATCCTTTGTATTCAGCATTTAACTGAAGACCCATTTCAAAATCAGGAGTTGGTTTGCCCAACATCACTTTATCAGCGTCGTTTATCACACCATCACCATTTTGGTCAACAAAACGAACATCACCCGGTTGACGAGGAGTGCCTGGTTCAGTTTCAATAGAGATAGGCGTTCCTTCAGCAGTAACATAATTGTCAACTTCAGTTTGATTTTGGAATAACCCGTCGGTTTGGAATCCATAGAAATATCCGATTGGATAGCCCACTTCCACTCTAGAAATATATGACGTTCCCTGAGAAAGAACATTAGCAGAGCCGGTGATAATACCTTCGGCATTGGCCAGTTTGGTTACTTCGTTTTTATTGTAAGCCCCTGTAACGGTTACGCCGTATTTGAAATCAGAAATCTGGTCGTTCCATGACACTACGAATTCAAAACCTTTATTTTGAATATCACCTCCGTTGATGTAAGGAGCACCTGCCCCAAAAGTTCCGAGAATTGGTGCAACTACCAGCCAGTCTTTTGTTGTTTTAACATACCAGTCGGCATTTACACCCAGTCTCGATTTCAGGAAACGTGCATCGATACCAATGTTCAGCTGTTCTGAAGTTTCCCAGGTTACATCCGGGTTCGGAACATTTGCAGGAATAGCTGCCTGTTGAGGCACATCCTTGTTCGGTCCGAAATAATAACCCTGGTCTTTGTAGGCAATGTTCGAACTATAGATAAAGTTGTTGATTGACTGGTTACCGTTTTGTCCCCAGCTCACTCTCAACTTACCGTAATCCATAAACGTTGCATTGGCCATGAAATCTTCTTTGAAGAAGTTCCAGCCCACAGAAGCTGACGGGAAATATCCCCAACGGTTTCCTTTGGCAAAGTTTGATGAACCATCCGCACGCATGGTTACATCGGCCATATATTTTTCTTTGTAGTTGTATGACAAACGTCCCATGTATGACAATAAACCTCCGCCCTGAGCAGCCAGGTCTTTTCCCCAGGTACTA
>DAOPJR010000024.1:0-39480 GCA_035399765.1 Draconibacterium sp.
AAGCGCATTGAAGAAGAAGGCCTCGATGTTTACGAACATGGAGAAAGTGCCTATAATTAATCTTCTTCAGCTTTTAAGTCTGTAGCTGTCTGTTTTATGGCCCCGTCGTTGGGCGGGGCCTTTTCCTTTCAGCTTGAAAATATTACTCGCAAACACACAATAGATAGACAATTAAGGTCAAGGGTAGTTTAATAGTTAGTTTAGCTAGATTAGAACGGAAACCGGTTGCCAAAGGCGCCGGTTTTTTTGTTGAAAACTATCGGCATTTTTTTGTCTTCAAAAAGTATCGTTCGTTATTTTTGCTGACTCTAAAAATCCGGAATATTATGATGCAGACCTGGTTCGAAAGCAAAGTGAAGTACATGAAAGTTTCCCAGAGCGGAAAAGAACAGATGGTGACCGAAAATTTCCTGCTTGATGCAGTATCCTACACCGATGCTGAAACACGGATCATCCGCAATATGCAGCAAATGGTGAGAGGTGGCGAGTTCACGATCGTTGATATAAAAAAATCGAAGATTGCAGAAGTTTTTCCTTTCGATACAGGCGAACTATGGTTCCGGGCTACTATTAACCTGGTAACTGTTGACGAAGAAGCGGGTCGTGAAAAGAAGTTGCGCACTTTCTACCTTATTATGGCAGATGATATTAAAGAAGCACTCGAACGACTGGAAGAAAGTCTTGGTTACCTCGTTATTCCATATGTGACCTCTTCTCTGGCGGTTAGTACAATTGTTGATGTATTTCCATATGATCCTTCTGAATCGGCTGTTCCGCAAGGCTATGTTCCCCTCGATAAAGAAAGTCGTGCGTCAAATCCAATTTTTACCGATGGAGTGAATCCTTTTGAAAATGAAGCTGAAAATTCAGATGAGAATACTGAGGTTGTGGAGTAGCGATTTATTTTTCAGCTAAATCAGTTTTCCCCGGATCTTTCTTGTTATTGAACTTATTTAGCAGGGAATATTTTGTTTGCCTGATTTTCCATCTGTCACGAGCATATTTTTGCATGTCCATGATGGTATCTTTTTCGTCGAGGATTTCCAGGCCCAGCACTGTTTCTATGATGTCTTCCATAGTAACGATACCGTCCATTCCACCGTATTCGTCAACAATCAAAGCTATGTGTTCTTTGCTATCCAGCAATTTTCCCCATAAAGCAAATAGTTCGATAGTATTGGGAACAATTACAATTTCACGTTTAATGTCTTTTAGCAGAAGATTGTGTTTGTCTTCGGCCAGTTTTTCAAACACTGTTTGTCTGAATACATAACCGGAAATGTTTTCGTCATTCCCTGTATAAACAGGTATGCGCGAAAACTTCAGGTTTTCCTTTTCTTTCAGAAATTCATTCAGCGTAATATTTTCATCTGCGTGCACTACAACTACGCGAGGCGTCATTATCTGGGTGACGCGTATTTTTTTTAATTTCAGGATATTCTGAATAATATTAAACTCACTTTCGGTAAAAACGCCTTCATCGGCACCAATACTGGCAAGTGCAGCAATTTCTTCCCGGCTAACTGTTTTTTCTCCCTTCTTACTTGTAAAAAGTTTTGTAATCAATGCAGACATTACCACCAGAGGATAGGTAATTATCATCATAAACTTAATGGTAAAAGCCGAAAGTTTGGTGAGTTTTCTCCAAAATCTTGCTCCAATTGTTTTTGGAATTATTTCAGTGATAATCAGAATAAGAATGGTTAGAATCGCCGACACGATCCCGAAAGAAGCTTCCCCCCAGATTTTGACTGCCTGGGCACCAACACCGGCTGCACCTATTGTGTGAGCCACAGTGTTTAACGAAAGAATGGCCGAAAGTGGTTTGTCGATATTGTTTTTGAGGTCAAGAAAAGTATCAGCCCATTTATGGCCTGCTTCCTGTTTTACAATCAGGAAGGAGGTTGGTGTTGAAAGTAGAACCGATTCCATGATGGAACAGGTAAATGAGACAAACAAAGCCAGAAACAAATAGGCGAGAAGTAAAGCCATTTTTCTTTTAAAATACAATTATATGAATCTCAAACGAAAAAATAGATGAAATTTAGATGTTTAAGAATCGATTCGGAATGAAATTCACCTACTTCAATCCGAAACAGACCAGTTCATCATTATTACCCACCACCAGACAGAGCTGGCCAGAAATGATGTTTCCAATACTAAAGGCACTGTTTCCACGAAATGGAAAACCATTGTTTTGTTTCCCATCGGGTTTGAACAGGTAAATCCGGTTTCCTTTGCTATCGGTAACTCCTACCAATTTCTGATGCGTTGAAAAAGTATAAACCGAGGGCGGAACAGTAATGTCATTATCTAGTTTCTCTTCATACAGATTTTTACCATTTTCGTCTGTTACTGTCAGTTTGTTCCCGTCAACAAAAATGAAATCGGGAATATTGTTTCCGTCCAGGTCATCTATTGTAAAAAAGTGTTTGGCACTAAAGTTTCCTACATTCTTTTCGGCATATTTCCCATCAAAATAAATGTAATACACTTTACCGTTTTTATCTGTAGCCACTATTTTGGGAGTTCCGTTTAGATTTAGTATTAAAAGATTTTCAGAATTTTCAAATTGCACCGGTGTTTTTACTCGGGTTTCGCCCCGACGATCCTGAATATATATTTTGCCGGCATCTTTGAACACGATGTAGTCTTTGTTATTTACCCTAAAATGTTGAATGGGAGTAGTGATTGTACTTTCGGTTTTACTGAAGTTCCAACCCGAAACCGGTTTCCCGTTTTGATCGAGTGCCATCACTTTTCGGTTTTCGAAAGCCAGGAAATAACGGTATTTCCGGTTATTATCGTAATCAAAAACACTTACTCCGTTGGTAGCAGGCGAATCAAAACTAACCGGGAATCCCGTAACATTATTTCCATTTATATCAATCAGGTACAGTTTCTCGCGGGTATTAAAAAGGAATTGCCATTTTCCGTTTCGCAGATAATCGATTTGGTGTATTTCTCCCAGAATTTTCCCGTTAACAGGAATAGTCCAGCGGATCTGCCCGTTTGCAGAAACCAGGTGAAGCCGATAGTCTTCATCCTGCACAATGATATCTTTCTCCGATGGGTTATTGTGGTTTTCAACAATTTGTGGTTTCATTGCAAGTTCTGCCCCCAGGTTGGTGGCCCAAAGTTCACTGCCATCGCTTTTTGATTGTTTTCCCCTGCCCAGGTGAATAGAATTGAAATAAATATCTTTTTCACAGATTATTTGCCAACTGAGCAAGTTTACTTTCTGAAAAGTTTCGCTGTAGCTTTTTTCTACTATTTTGCCTGCATTTGAATTTAACAGGTGATTGGATAGTGGTAAAAGCCGACTTAAATTGGCAAATGCATAAATATTCGCTTTAGTGTCTGAAGTTCGAATAAAATCAGAATAAGCCCGGTCATTATCAAGCGAATAACCCAGTTCCATGTCAGCAAGGTATTCTTGCAAAACTTTTTGCGAACTGGCAAAAACCAGGTAATCATCATAAAAGGTAGCATAACGGGCTTTCGCAAAATCAAAGGTTTCGCCCAGCCAAATTCCGGGCATTGATGGAAAGGGGAATTCAAAAACGCGGTATGTTTTCCCATTTCCTGCCGGTATCGGAGCAACCAAAGATTTTAATTCAATCTTTTTGCTGTTGGCATAGTTCTGCATCATTTTTTCGAAATTCTCCTGGCTGGTTTTTACGGAAGAGAGATTCAGCACAAAGAGGGAACTGGTTTCTCCTTCAGTCGAAACATCGGTAATGGCAGCAAGCACTTCGTTGTTCACCATCTTTTTTAAAGTCTCACGACTATCGTCACCAAACCTGCGTTCGATTTTTTTCAGATGTTCCTCGCGCTCGTAAAACGTGTTCGACATCTTGAAGTAATCGATCAAATTCTGAAAAAACAGATCACGATCGGAAAATGTATATCCAATATAAAAAGAGGTATTGCGCGGAAGTACTTTTCCTGCATTGCAGCGTTCCGCGGTCTGACCTGTGAAAACCGTTATAAAATGATTGAGGGAGTCATCGGCGGCAGTAATTCCATTTAATGAAATCATATCACCGGTTAGGCTCATATCCATTTCGCTCCAGCTGGCGAAATCTTTTGTCTCCAGAATTTTCCTTCTCAGGTTTATTCGTACCGATTCTCCAAATTCGTTTTCTTCCGAAAAAGTTTTACTATTAATAATTCTCCCCAGTAATTCCGCAAAACGTTCATGATTGATGTAACATGCAATGTCTGAACCTGAAGCTGCCGTTTTGTTAACTTTATTAAAATTTTGGATGTCTGTCAGGTTTTCTGAATTTAACTGACGAAGTCCCTTTTCTACCATGATCAATTCAGGGCTAAAAAGTATCAACCCTTCGGCTGCACTGAAATAGAAACTTTTCCCTTCCGGATTGGAGAAGCTGAATATTTTATAACTACTGTATCTTTTTTCGCTCGGTTGTGGATTGGAAACTCCTGAAATTTCTCCAAGCAGAAGTTCGAATCCGTGTAACTCGTTGTTGTTTTTTATTGAACTGATAATCAGTGGTTCTATTTTCTCATCGCCAACAAAATCATAAGCCAAAATAAACGGGCGTCTGGCCCAGGAACCCTGTATTTCCTTTAAGTCAGAAATGATTTTATCGGACTGGCTGACCTTTGCAAGCAGATTGGAAATAAAATCGATTCCGGATAAATTAGTTAACAGTTCGTTTTCAAGAGGGATTGATTTGAGTGAGTTTACTTCCAGGAAAAGAGGAGAACTTACCGGAACAGCTTTGTATAACGAACTTTCTTTCGAAAAAACAACATCATTTCTGGTAAAAAAGATATAACCGGCAACCACAGCAATCAGGGCAACAAGTATAATAATGAGAGTTCGCTTCATGATGATAAACTTGGTTTTTCAAAAGTACTATTAAGAAAACGGTAGACAACGTAATTTTCGTTTGTTGTATGAAAAGGTGATTGTTAATAACCACTGTAAATGAAAAAAGGTCGACCGTCAAATGACAGATCGACCTTTAGAATATTTTGAAAAACTGAGTTACAGTGTTTTTGCAACTTCAACTTCGTGGAAAGCTTCAATCTGGTCGCCAACTTTAATATCGTTGAAGTTTTCAATGTTCAAACCACATTCATAACCGGTTTTCACTTCTTTCACGTCTTCCTTGAAACGCTTGAGAGAACCAAGGTTTCCGGTGTAGATTACAATTCCGTCGCGGATAATACGAACTTTTGATGATCGCATGATTTTGCCGTCGCGAACAATACAACCAGCCACTGTACCTACTTTGGTAATTTTGAATACTTCGAGAACTTCGGTGGTACCCAGTACTTCTTCTTTAATATCCGGTGATAACATACCTTCCATCGCGGCTTTGATTTCGTTGATCGCATCATAAATGATCGAATACAAGCGGATATCGATTTGTTCTTTTTCAGCCAGTTTACGGGCATTCAGCGAAGGACGAACCTGGAACCCAATAACAATAGCTTCAGACGCTGCTGCAAGCAAAATATCGGATTCGGAGATCTGGCCTACTGCCTTATGTTTAACGTTGACCTGAATCTCTTCGGTAGACAGTTTAATCAACGAGTCAGAGAGAGCTTCGATTGATCCGTCCACATCACCTTTAATAATCAGGTTTAGCTCCTGGAAATTCCCGATGGCAATTCTTCGTCCGATTTCATCGAGCGTAATATGTTTTTGTGTACGCAATCCCTGTTCGCGTGCCAGTTGTTCTCGTTTATTTGTAATGTTACGGGCTTCGCGCTCACTTTCCATTACATTGAACTTATCGCCGGCTTGCGGAGCACCGTTCAAACCAAGAATGATGGCAGGCTGTGCCGGTCCTACTTCTGTTACGCGTTGGTTACGTTCGTTGAACATTGCTTTTACGTGGCCAAAATACTGACCTGCAATCATTACATCTCCTACTCGTAAAGTTCCACCGGTAACCAACATGGTTGAAACATAACCACGACCTTTATCTAGTTCTGATTCAATAATGGTACCCTGAGCTTTTTTATTCGGATTGGCTTTCAAATCGAGCATTTCAGCTTCGAGCAATACCTTGTCGAGTAGTTCTTCGATACCAATTCCGGCTTTTGCTGAGATATCGTGCGACTGGTATTTTCCACCCCATTCTTCCACGAGGTAGTTCAGGTTTGCCAGTCCTTCTTTTATCTTTTCGGGATTTGCTCCCGGTTTATCAATTTTGTTGATGGCAAATACGATTGGAACACCTGCTGCAGCTGCGTGGTTGATTGCTTCAATGGTTTGAGGCATTACATTGTCGTCGGCAGCTACTATAATAATGGCAATGTCAGTAACTTGGGCACCACGCGCACGCATGGCGGTAAATGCTTCGTGGCCAGGAGTATCCAGAAATGTAATCATCTTTCCGTTCTCCAGTTCCACATGATAAGCGCCAATGTGTTGGGTAATACCACCGGCTTCACCCGCAATTACGTTGGTATTACGAATGTAGTCGAGCAAAGAGGTTTTACCGTGGTCAACGTGTCCCATTACGGTTACAATCGGTGGGCGAGGGACCAAATCTTCTTCACTGTCTTCTTCTTCTTCAATGGCTTCCTGAATTTCAACACTAACAAATTCTACTTTGTAATCGAATTCTTCAGCAACCAACGAAAGTGTTTCAGCATCCAAACGCTGATTAATGGAAACAAACAAACCAAGTGACATACAGGCGGCAATAATTTGGTTCACCCCTACATTCATCATGGTTGCGAGTTCGGCAACAGTAACAAATTCAGTAACTTTCAGAATATTCTGTTCCTGCATTTGTTTTTCCATGTCGGCGTGCATTTTTTCGCTAACTGCAGCACGCTTATCCCGACGGTGTTTCGACCCTTTTGATTTTCCTTTGGTTGTTAAACGGGCTAAAGTATCTTTGATTTGCTTCTGAACGTCTTCTTCGTTCACTTCTTTTTTCAGCAAACGTTTCTTTTTGTTTCCTGGCTGTTGTTTGTTTACCTGGAACTTAGGTTTTTGACGATCATCCTGTTGGTTTTTATCAACATTTACACGACCAGTATCCTTCGAAATTCTCTTTCTGCGTTTTTTACGATTCTGATCGCTATCGTTTTCCCTTTTAGCCGGTAGATCAATCTTGCCTAAAACAGTTGGTCCATTCAGTTTGTCAGCTTTCGCCCTTATAACGTCATCTTTTTTCTCTTCAGCTGAATTTTTTGGAGCTACTGCTTCACGTTCGGCATGGCGCTGTTTAATCCTATCCTGACGCTCTTTTTCACGTTCGGCTTTTGACTTTTTATCCGGACGGGTTTTCTGATTGATATTTGACAGATCGATCTTGCCTACAACTTTCACCTCTTCTACTTTTGGTATTTCTGTTTCCAGAACTTCTGGTTCTTTTTCTTTAGTGATTTCAGGTTCAACCACTTTTTCTTCTATAACTGGCTTGGGTTCTTCTTTCGGAGTTTCAGCAACCGGAGCAGAAATTTTAGGCTCTTCTTTTTCTGGGACTGGTTCTGGTTCTGGTTCTGTTTTCTTTGGTTTACCTGCAGTTTCCAAATCAATCTTTCCGATCACTTTGGGTCTTTCAACCACCGGTTTTTCAACCACCGGTTTGGTTTCTTTTACCTCTTCAGCTTTAGGTTGTTTTTCAACAACCGGAGCAGGTTTTTCTTCCACTTTCTTTTCTTCGGGCTCTTCTTCTCCCTCCATGGTAATTACCTCCTGCTTTGGACGGTGGCTTTTCAAGGAAATCATTTCTGATTCCTTTTTAAGCGAAATGTCCACTTTGTACTCGTGTTCAAGCAGTTGAACAGCTTCGGGCACTACCTTTGTATTCGGGTTCGAATCAATATCGAATCCTTTTTTGTGTAAGAATTCCACGATGGTGTGAATTCCTACGTTACACTCTCTTGCAAGTTTACTGAGCCTAATTGTACCTGCCATAAATTTTTATTTTCTTTTCAATTTAAAATGCGTCTTTTCTCAGCGCATTTTTATTCAAATTCCGAACTTAAAATCTTAAGTACATCGTCGATGGTTTCTTCTTCAAGGTCGGTACGTTTAATCAGATCGGCACGCGGAATGCTTAACACATTCTTTGCAGTGTCGCATCCAATTCCTTTTAACGCATCGATTACCCAGTCTTCAATTTCATCGGCGAATTCATCAAGGTTCACATCTTCATCATCTTCTTCCATTTCGCGGTAAACATCAATTTCGTAACCAGTTAACTGGCTGGCTAAACGAATGTTCAAACCACCTTTACCAATGGCTAGCGAAACTTCTTCAGGACGCAGGTAAACCTCTGCTTTCTTTTGGTCTTCAATTATCTTAATCGAATTGATCTTTGCAGGGTTCAGTGCACGTTTAATGTACAACTGAAGGTTTCCCGAATAGTTGATCACATCGATGTTTTCGTTTCTTAATTCGCGAACAATTCCATGGATTCGCGATCCTTTCATACCAACACAGGCCCCAACCGGGTCAATGCGTTCGTCGTATGATTCAACTGCCACTTTTGCTCTTTCTCCCGGAACACGAACAATCTTTTTAATGGTGATCAATCCGTCAAAAATCTCCGGGATTTCGAGTTCGAAAAGTCTTTCAAGGAAAGCAGGAGCTGTTCTCGATAAAATAATCAGCGGATTGTTGTTGCGTAATTCCACTTTGTAAACAATGGCACGAACGTTATCTCCTTTGCGGAAATAGTCCGATGGTATCTGTTCCGATTTTGGAAGAATGAGTTCATTGCCTTCGTCGTCGAGGATCAGGATCTCTTTCTTCCAAACCTGGTAAACTTCTCCGGCTACAATGTCACCGATTTTGTTTTTATATTTTCCGTAGATATGGTCCTTTTCCAGTTCCATGATTTTGCTGGCCAGGTTCTGGCGCAGGTTCAGGATCGCACGTCTTCCAAAGTCAGCCAGTTTTACCTCGTCGGTAACTTCTTCGCCCACCTCGAAGTCTTCGTCAATTTTTAGTGCGTTGGTAAGCGAAATCTGAAGGTTCGGATCTTCAATATCTTCATCAGCAACTACTTCACGTCTTCTCCAAATCTCAAAGTCGCCTTTGTCGATGTTGATAATCACGTCGAAATTTTCGTCGGTTCCGTACTGACGGATCAAAACACTGCGGAACACGTCTTCGAGTACACTCATCATGGTGACCCGGTCGATGTTCTTCAGTTCTTTAAACTCCGAAAATGTATCTATCAGATTAATATTTTCCATTGCCTGTTTATTTAAATGAGATTACCGCTTTCGCACTCTTAATATCTTCGTATTTTATATTATGTTCTTCTACAATCAGCTGTTTCTTTTTATGACCTTCCAGCTTTTTACGTTCCGATGTTTCCAAAATAATTCCTTCTTCATCAGATATTTTTAATAAACCTTCCAGCTTTTCTCCATCCTGTTTTTCTACTTTTATTTCGCGGCCCTCGTATTTTATGTACTGTTGCCTTACTTTAAAACCTTCGGTTAGCCCGGGAGAAGAAACTTCCAGTTCAAAATCTTCCTCCTCGCGGTCGAGGTTATGTTCTACGTTTCTGCTGATTGCAATACATTGATCAATAGTAATGCCGTTGAACCCGTCAACAAAAACGTGAATCACGTTGCTTTTGCTGACACTGATCTCGACGATGAACAGATCTTCGCCGAGTTTTTCTTTTACCAGTTCTTCAACTTTAAGCTTGTCAATCATAGTAATTACTTCCAACAAAATAGGGAACCCGCGGTCCCCTAAAAACATTTTTTAGAAAATTCTTCGCAAAAATAGAAAAATAATTGAATAATGACAAATATGTTTCGCCTACTTAATTAATTGATTTAAAGGTTAAATCTAAATAGAGAATGGCATATTTTATTCTTATGGTTTAGGTTCAGGGAGGGTATTCTTTGATTCTCTTGTATTGCTGTATTGTATTCATCAAAGTTTTGTACTTTTAGCCAATCTTCAGAAGCGAATTGTGTGAAGGAAAAGCGCTTAAATAAAAAGAAAATCATTAACGACCCGGTTTTCGGGTTTATCAATCTACAGTCAGAAACAGTATTTGATCTTCTTGAACATCCTGTAGTTCAGCGTTTAAGAAGAATAAAGCAGTTGGGATTGTCCTATTTGGTTTTCCCGGGTGCAAATCACACCCGTTTCGAACATGTTCTTGGCGCATTGCATTTAATGCGTCAGGCTATTGCAACGCTTCGCTTAAAAGGCCACATAATTACTGACGAAGAAGCGGAAGCCGTTACCATTGCTATTTTGCTGCACGACATTGGTCATGCACCTTTCTCACACGTTCTGGAAAATACATTGGTGAATATTTCACACGAAGAAATTTCCTTGCTTCTCATGCAGGAACTTAATAGTGAATTTGACGGGAAACTGGATTTGGCTATTCAGATTTTTACGAACCAATACAAAAAACATTTTCTGCATCAACTGGTTGCCAGTCAGCTTGATATGGACCGGCTGGATTATCTGGGGCGAGACAGTTTTTTTACAGGAGTAGCTGAAGGACACATCGGAACAGAACGTATTATTAAAATGCTGAATGTGTTTGAAGACAAGTTGGTTGTAGATGTTAAAGGCATTTATTCCATCGAAAAATTTTTGATCTCACGCAGATTGATGTACTGGCAGGTATATCTGCATAAAACTGTTGTAGCGGCTGAATTCCTTCTTATTAATGTTTTAAAACGTGCGCGCGATTTAATCTCAGAGGGTATAGAAATTTATGCAACACCAACTCTTAAGGTTTTTCTGGAGAATGCTTTTATTTCAGAAGATTTCAGGCAAAACAGTGAATTTGCAGGCAAAAAAGTATTGAACTGGTATACACTGCTTGATGATAACGATATTTTAATTTCGATAAAAGAGTGGCAGTTCCATGATGATCCGGTACTTTCTAAACTGGCCCGTTATCTGATTAACCGTAAGCTTCCCCGTACACGATTAAGCGATAAAGCTCTTTCGAAAAAAGAAGAAGAGAGATATTTAAATTTAATCCGGGAAAATATTATTCAGGATAAAAAGTTAGCTAAATATTTTCTGATGACTGGGGTGATCAGCAACAGTGCTTACAATAAACACGATGAGAATATTTTTGTTTTAAATAAAGATCAAACAATAACAGAACTCAACGAAGCATCAGACATCAACCTTTCTGCATTATCAAAAGCGGTACGGAAGTATTTTGTATGCTATCCCAAGGAATTGGACAATTATTAGTTAAAAACTATATTTGCAACGCAAAAAAACTGAAAATGGATTTTAAAGCTACAGACATTGCCGCGTTCCTCAACGGCGAAATCGTTGGCAACGGCGATGTACGGGTATCGAATGTGTCCAAAATTGAAGAGGGAAAAGAAGGAACCCTTGCCTTTCTCGCTAATCCAAAATACGAACGTTATATTTATAATACGCAGGCATCTGTTGTTTTGGTGAACAAAAGCTTTGTCCCCAAAAATGAAATTAAGTCTACACTGATTAAAGTGGATGATGCCTATAAAGCATTTGCTTCCCTGTTGGATCTTTATGTTCAGGCAAAGGGAGCATTAAAATCGGGGATAGAACAACCCAGTTATATTTCTGAAAGTGCGAGCCTTGGGACAGAGGCTTATGTTGGTGCATTTGCCTATATCGGGAAGAATGTAAAAATCGGGAATAACGTGAAGATCTATCCGCAGGCTTTTATCGGTGATAATGTAAAAATAGGTGATGACTGCATCATTTATGCGGGTGCCAAATTGTACGACGATACAGTTGTTGGTAATCGATGTATCATACATGCAGGAGCTGTACTCGGTGCAGATGGCTTTGGTTTTGCTCCGCAGGAAGACGGAACCTACAAGAAAATTCCGCAGATTGGAAACACCGTTTTGGAAGACGATGTGGAAATTGGTGCCAATACCACAGTTGACTGTGCTACAATGGGGTCTACTTATGTTCGCAAGGGAGCCAAAATAGACAACCTGGTAATGATTGCACATAATTGCGATATAGGCAGCAATACTGTATTTGCAGGCCAGGTCGGGATTTCAGGTTCCACTAAAGTCGGAAATAACTGTACTTTTGGGGGTCAGGTTGGCCTGGGGGGACATATTACGATAGGCGATAATGTAACATTGGGAGCACAATCCGGTGTTGTTCAGAATATTAAAAGTGACCAAGTACTGCTGGGTTCTCCAGCCATTGATATTAAGGTAGCCATGAGAGCATATGTGATGTTACGGAGACTTCCGGAAATCCGCAATGATGTATTGCAGTTACGAAAGGACGTGGATGCTTTAAGTAAGTAAGAAAGAAAAATTAAACCATATGGTTGTAAAACAAAAAACGCTGGCCAACCCGTTTAAAATTGAAGGAAAAGGACTTCACACGGGGGTGCTGGTTACAATGAATTTTCTCCCCGCACCAATAAACCATGGATTTAAATTTAAAAGAGTTGACCTCGAAAACCAGCCCGTCATCGAAGCTGATGTAGATTTGGTGATTGATACTTCCCGTGGAACCTTGCTCGAAAAAGATGGTGCCCGAATTGGAACGATTGAACATGCTTTGGCTGCTTTGGTTGGAATGGATTTGGATAATGTACTTATTGAAGTAAACAACGAAGAAGCACCGATTATCGATGGAAGTTCAAAATATTTTGTCGAAGCAATAGAAAAAGCAGGTATTGTTGAACAAGACGCCGAACGTGAATTCTTTGAGATTACTGAAAAAATAGAAATGTTCGATCCGAAATCGGGTTCACACATTGTTGCGCTGCCTGATGATGATTATCGATTGAATGTCATGATCTCATTCCCGTCGGCTGTATTGAACAATCAGTATGCAACACTCGATTCACTTCATGATTTTCAAAAAGAAATTGCGCCGTGCCGCACTTTTGTTTTTGTTCGCGAGATAGAATTCCTGCTTAATCACAATTTGATAAAAGGGGGAGACTTAAACAATGCAATTGTGATAATTGATCGCGAAACCAGCCAGGAAGAGCTTGACCGTTTGGCCGATCTTACCAATCATCCTCATGTACAAGTAAAACCTCAGGGGATATTAAATAATCTTGATCTGCATTTTGATAATGAATGTGCACGACATAAACTGCTTGATGTAATTGGCGACCTTTCGCTGTTAGGTAGAAGAATAAAAGGAAGGATTATTGCATCGAAACCTGGTCATGGACCAAACACTTTGTTTGCACAAAAACTGAAAAAATATTGGAGAGAAGCACAAAACGCTGTTCCAAAATACGATCCAAATGCTAAACCATTAATGGATATTAACCGGATTATGGAGCTATTGCCACACCGGTATCCGTTCTTAATGGTAGATAAGGTAATTAGCATTGAAGAAAATGTAATTATCGGGACAAAAAATGTATCAGTTAATGAGCCATTTTTTCAGGGGCATTTCCCTGACGAACCGGTTATGCCTGGAGTTATGTTGATTGAAGCGATGGCTCAGTGCGGCGGGTTGCTGGTATTAAGCCAAAAAGTAGAAAAATATTCCACTTATTTTATTCGGGTCGACAATGTTAAATTTCGACAGAAGGTTGTTCCGGGGGATACGCTGATTTTCAAATTAATGCTCACTTCTCCTATTCGACGAGGCATTGCTAATATGAAAGGTGTTACTTATGTTGGGGACAAAGTTGTGAGCGAGGGAGAATTTATGGCTCAAATAGTTAAGAAAGAAGATTAAGAAACAGATCTGTTTTGTAACTGATTAGTTTCGTTAATAATGATTTGACATCAGGAGCGAAAAAATACAAACAATTTTGATAACTTGAAATAATACTATATTTGCATCGAAATATTGTTAGTTGTAAAGCAACTAAATACCTTAATATGTGAACATTGAGTTCATCAAAAAAAATGACAGATATTAAATGAAACAACCATTAGCTTATGTTCATCCGGATGCGAAAGTAGCCGACAATGTTGTAATCGAACCTTTCGTGTCGATAGATCATGATGTTGTAATTGGCGAAGGAACCCGGATTGGTTCAAGTGTGACTATTTTGCCCGGGACCAGAATCGGGAAGAACTGTAATATTTTTCCTGGAGCTGTTATTGGTGCAGTTCCTCAGGATTTAAAATTTAAAGGAGAATATACCACTGTTGAGATTGGTGATAACAATACCATTCGTGAATATGTTACCATTAACCGCGGAACATCAGCCAAAGGAAAGACGGTAATTGGAAACAACAATTTGATAATGGCTTATGTACACATTGCACATGATTGTGTAATCGGAAGCAATGTTATTCTCGTGAACAGCACTCAGCTCGCAGGTGAAGTTTGTGTCGATGATTGGGCAATCATTGGCGGAATGACTGCCATTCACCAATTCTGTCGTATCGGTTCACATGTGATGATTTCGGGTGGATCACTGGTTCGTAAAGATGTTCCTCCTTTTATTAAAGCTGGTCGCGAACCACTTTCTTATGTGGGAATTAATTCAATCGGATTGCGGAGAAGAAGTTTCAACAATGACAAAATCCGTGAAGTGCAGGACATTTACCGATATATTTATCAGAAAGGTTTGAACGTTGCACAGGCGGTTGAAATTATCGAAGCAGAAATGCCTGCAACACCAGAACGTGATGAAGTTCTTTTGTTTGTAAAAGACTCAAAACGTGGAATTATTCGCGGATATTTCCCGGATTAATTTCAGAATTAAAATATGTAAAAATGCCACTCTTTCGGGTGGCATTTTTTATTTCTTTCAACGATTCTATATTACGAATGATTTAAGGGGAAAAAACAAGCAAATTACCTTTTGCGGGCGCGACAAAATTCCGCCATTCGGGCTAATTAGCTGCATTGAAAATATGTAAAAGTTAATTTTGTCTTGATTTTTCTTTGCTTCGTTTCTTTTTATCAAAGGAAAAGAAATGAAGTGGGGTTTGGGGTAAAACCCCAACCATCAATAGAACAAGGCGGTTAATGTGGATTTTAAAGCGATATGAAAATATTCAAAAAGTTAACTAAGATTTTTGAAGTTTACCATGATTCCATCCTTGTGCCTCCAACGGAATTGCAGAACCTCCTGTCGTAACCAGGTTAATTCCTTCTTTTGCATCTGTCATATGACCAATGATGGTAAAATCCGGATCATTTTTAATCTTTTCATAATCATCGAGCGAAAGCGTGAAAAGAAGCTCGTAATCTTCGCCTCCATTTAAAGCAGCTACCAACGGATTAATTGTTAGTTCTTCAGCCATTTTTTTAGTCTGAGAATCCATAGGTATTTTTTCTTCGAAGAGGTTACAACCCACACCTGAATTCTTGCACAAATGCATAATTTCAGAAGACAATCCATCCGATATGTCAATCATAGAAGTGGGTTTAATCCCAAGCTTTTTAAAGGCTGCTACCACATCGGCACGAGGCTCGGGTTTTAACTGGCGTTCCAGTATATAATCGTACCCTTCCAGTTGAGGCTGCATCTTTTGGTTTACTTTGAACACTTCGTTTTCGCGTTCGAGCAATTGTAATCCCATGTAAGCTCCTCCCAAATCACCCGAGACACAAAGCAGATCGCTTGGTTTTGCTCCGCTGCGCATCACGGTTTCACCTTTTTCCACTTCGCCTACTGCGGTCACACTAATTGTCAAACCTGTTAGTGAACTTGTAGTATCTCCTCCAACCAGGTCAATATTGTATTTTTCGCAAGCCAGCAATATCCCCGAATACAATTCTTCCACTGCTTCCACCGAAAACTTGCTTGAAAGAGCAATGCTCACGGTAATTTGTTTGGGAATGGCATTCATCGCATAAATATCTGATAAGTTCACTGCTACTGCTTTATAGCCAAGATGTTTCAAGGGAACATACATCAGGTTAAAATGTATTCCTTCAGTAAGCAAATCTGTTGACAGGACAATTTGCTTCTTCTTGTAATCAAGAAGTGCAGCATCATCACCAACACCTTTAATTGTACTTTTATTCCGAATGATAATATTCTGTGTCAGGCGGTCGATCAAACCAAATTCGCCTAATTCTGCTATGTTTGTTCTTGTTTTATTATCCATTGTTTTAAATAAAGACAAAAAAGTATTTATATATCTAAATCTTTGGACAAAAATACCCATAGTTTTATATCTTTGCAATTTAATTTAAACAGACTTAATTAAGTGTTGTTATAAGGGTAAGAATTCAATTAGTACAATGGAAGAACAAGACAGAATATTGAATGACGTAACTCAGGGTGAATACAAATACGGTTTTGTTACCGAAATCGAAACTGATATTATCGAAAAAGGCCTGAATGAGGACGTTATTCGTTTAATATCAGCAAAAAAGGAGGAACCCGAATTTATGTTGAATTTTCGTTTGGAAGCTTTTCGCAAGTTTCAGAAAATGAAAATGCCAAACTGGGCTTACCTCAAAATCCCGCCGATCGATTTGCAGGAAATAAGTTATTATGCGGCACCAAAGAAAAAGCCTCAATACAGCAGCCTGGATGAGGTGGATCCGGAGTTGATTGAAACATTTAACAAACTGGGTATTCCGCTCGAAGAGCAAAAGCAACTTGCCGGGGTAGCCGTGGATGCAGTAATCGATAGTGTTTCGGTTAAAACCACTTTTAAAGAAACGCTGGCTGAAAAAGGAATCATTTTCTGTTCGTTTTCAGAAGCGGTAAAAGAACACCCTGAACTGGTTAAAAAATACCTCGGAATGGCAGTTCCGGTAGCCGACAATTATTTTGCTGCCCTTAACTCTGCTGTTTTTAGCGATGGTTCTTTCTGCTACATTCCCAAAGGTGTTCGTTGCCCCATGGAATTGTCAACATATTTTCGTATAAATTCAGCCAACACTGGTCAGTTCGAACGTACACTGATAGTAGCTGATGACGACAGTTATGTAAGTTACCTCGAGGGCTGTACTGCACCGATGCGTGATGAGAATCAATTGCATGCTGCTGTGGTGGAAATTATCACAATGGATCGGGCTGAGGTGAAGTATTCTACGGTACAAAACTGGTATCCGGGAGATAAAAACGGGAAAGGTGGTATTTACAATTTCGTAACAAAACGCGGCGTTTGCAAAGGAGTACATTCAAAAATTAGCTGGACACAGGTTGAAACCGGTTCGGCGATTACTTGGAAATATCCAAGCTGTATTCTGATGGGTGATTATTCGGTGGGTGAGTTCAACTCGGTAGCCGTTACAAATAATCGTCAGCAGGCCGATACCGGATCAAAAATGATCCATATTGGTAAAAACACCAAATCTACCATTGTTTCGAAAGGTATTTCTGCAGGAATGAGTGACAACTCATATCGCGGATTGGTAAAAGTAATGCCGGGTGCAAAGAATTCCCGAAACTTTTCACAATGCGACTCTCTTTTACTCAACGATACCTGTGGAGCACATACTTTTCCGTATATCGAGGTTGGGAATAAATCGTCGGTAGTGGAACACGAAGCAACTACTTCGAAAATCGGGGAAGACCAGATTTTCTATTGCAACCAGCGTGGTATCGATACCGAAACAGCTATTAGCATGATTGTGAACGGTTATGCCAAGGAAGTACTGAATAAATTGCCAATGGAATTTGCTGTGGAAGCACAGAAATTGTTGCAAATCAGTTTGGAAGGAAGTGTAGGATAGAATAAAAACCAAAGAAGTAAAAGTTGAAGAACTGTTTACTTTATTTTCAATATTAAAACATGTTATCAATAAAAAACTTATACGTTTCCGTCGAAGGGATGGAAATACTTAAAGGAATAAATCTTGAAGTAAAACCCGGTGAGGTTCATGCTATCATGGGACCAAACGGATCGGGGAAGAGTACACTAGCTAACGTTTTGGCTGGAAAAGAAGAATACGAGGTGACTGCAGGAGAAGTGATCTATCAGAATGAAGATCTTCTGGAAAAATCTCCTGAAGTACGAGCCAAAGAAGGTGTTTTCCTGAGTTTTCAATATCCTGTAGAGATACCGGGTGTTCCAATGGTCAATTTTCTGAAATCTGCTGTGAATGAACACCGTAAGCACAAAGGAGAAAAGGAATTAACAGCTGGGGAATTTCTGAAATTGATGCGTGAGAAAATGGACATGGTGGATATGCATCCGAACCTGACTAACCGTTCGGTGAATGAAGGTTTTTCTGGAGGTGAGAAAAAGAAAAACGAGATTTTCCAAATGGCATTGCTGGAACCAAAGCTTGCCATTTTGGATGAAACAGATTCTGGCCTTGATATCGATGCATTGAAAACTGTAGCACACGGTGTAAATGCTCTACGCTCGCCCGAACGTGCTGCCATTGTAGTTACTCACTACCAGCGTCTGCTCGATTACATTGTTCCTGATTTTGTTCACATCCTGTACAAAGGTAAAATTGTAAAAACCGCCGGCAAGGAACTTGCTTTGGAACTCGAACAAAAAGGGTACGACTGGATTAAATCAGAAAATTTATAAGCATGAGTGTTTTAGTTGAAAAAGCAGACTTAACGCTGAAGTACACGGCTCACTACAATGAGGTGAAGAAGGTACTTTTCGAAGAGTCTTCAGAAATCCTGAACGCTCATCGAAACAAGGCGTTTCAGAATTTTGTGTTGCAGGGAATCCCGACGCGCAAAAACGAAAATTACAAGTACACAAATCTGCAGCCATCGTTTACTCCTGATTTTCAATTTATTCATCAGAAGAAGAATCAGGAAACAGATCGCGAAGAAGTTTTCCGTTGCGATGTCCCGGATTTAAGTACCAATTTGGCATATGTACTCAATGGTTGGTTTGAAAAAGAGGAAATACGAAATCTGCCCGAAGGAGTAATCTTCGATAGTCTGGATAAAATTTCAAAAGAACGTCCGGAACTACTGGACAATTACGGTAGTATTGCATTAACAGATGATGATCCTTTGGTAGCTTTGAATACAGCTTTTGCTCGTGACGGATTCTTTTTGTACGTCCCTAAAAATGTTGTGTTGGAAAAACCTGTACAAATCATCAATCTACTTAAAAACGATGCAAATACTTTCTCTACGCAACGTAATTTTATTAAAGTTGAAAGTGGTGCCAGGGCTCAAATTCTTTTGTGCGATCATACACTTAATCTGAACCAGTATTTAAGTAATTCTGTAACAGAAATATTTGTTGGCGACAATGCAGAGCTTGAGTTTTATACTTTGCAAAACCAGCACAACCAGGCAACAAACCTGAATTCGGTGTTTATAAAACAGGGACGTGATTCGAGAGCTACAACTCATACTGCTTCACTTCACGGTGGAATGGTACGTAATAATCTGAAGTTTATTTTAGATGGTGAGAATGCTGAATCTCACTTGTTTGGAATGGCTTTCATGGATAAAAAACAGCACGTCGATAATTTCACCCAGGTGATTCATGCCAAGCCAAATTGCATGAGCAACCAGTTGTATAAAAATGTTCTGGATGAAAAGTCTACCGGTGCTTTTTCCGGAAGAATTCATGTGGTTCGCGATGCGCAGAAAACAAACGCATTTCAGCGAAACAACAATTTGTTGTTAACTGACGAAGCAACCATGCAAACCAAACCACAGCTCATTATCGATGCAGATGATGTAAAATGCAGCCACGGTGCAACTGTTGGACAGATTGATGAAGAAGCGCTGTTTTATTTGCGTGCCCGCGGTATTGACGAAGACAAAGCACGTTTGATGATGATGAACGCGTTTACGCATGAAGTGGTGAATGAGATCAAGCTGGAGCCACTGCGCGACCGGATCGATGAACTGGTTGACAAACGCTTAAAAGGTGAATTGGCACATTGTCACGATTGCGCCTATCAATGCGACTGTTAATTGAAGCGAAGGATTCCATCTCTTTAAAAAGATGGAATCCTTTGTTATTACTAGAACCGGCCTTTCTTTGATGAAACAGAGAGATCGGTTCTTTTTCTTTAGGTTCTTTTATTTTGAAATGTTTTGCACCTTTGTAAATGCATGAATTTACTGCTGAATTTGAAAAGATGATTTACGATATCGATCAAATAAGAAGTTATTTTCCGGTTCTGAAGAGCGAAGTGTATAAAAAACCACTGATTTATTTCGACAGTGCTGCTTCGGCACAAAAGCCGGTACAGGTGCTGATGAAGGAGGAAGAACTTCATAACGATTACTACGGGAATATTCACCGGGGAGCTCATTTTATGGCAGATAAAGCAACGGTTGAATACGAAAATGTTCGGGAGAAAATTCGTGCCTTTATCAATGCCGGATCCACCAAAGAGATCATTTTTACGAAAGGAACCACAGAAAGCATCAATTTAGTAGCAAGTGCTTTTGGCGAAAGATTCTTTAATGAAGGAGATGAGATTATCGTTTCCGAAATGGAACATCATGCCAACATTGTTCCGTGGCAGCTGGTGGCAGCCCGAAAGGGTGCCCGAATTATCAAGTGGCCGTTTAAAGGCGATGGAACGCTTTCTCTTGAGCAGCTTGAAAAACTGATTTCAGATAAAACCAAATTGGTAGCGGTAGCACATGTTTCAAACGTGCTTGGTACGATTAACCCGGTAAAGGAAATTATTGAAATAGCTCATAAAAGAAATATTCCGGTTTTGATTGACGGAGCACAGTCGGCCCCGCATATTTCAATTGATGTTCGGGATATGGATGCTGATTTTTATGTATTCTCTGCTCATAAAATGTATGGACCAAATGGAGTAGGAGTTTTGTACGGGAAAGAAAAATGGCTCAACGAAATGCCTCCGTACCAGGGCGGAGGAGAAATGATTTCCGAAGTTTCTTTTGAAGGGACAACTTTTAACGAACTCCCTTATAAATTTGAGGCTGGTACTCCTCACATCACCGGTGTAATTGCTTTTGGTTGTGCCATCGACCTGATTAACGAAATTGGTCTGAAAAATCTTGCTGATTGGGAACATTCCTTAATGGATTATGCTACGCAAAAATTAAAGGAAATAAATGGGATGATCATTTACGGACAGGCACCGAAAAAGTCAAGTGTTATTTCGTTTAATATTGAAGGAATTCATTCATACGATTTGGGAATGTTACTGGATAAAATGGGAGTTGCAGTAAGAACCGGCCATCTTTGTGCCGATACGGTGATTACACATTACAATATTCCCGGTTGTGTTCGTATTTCATTTGGCATGTACAATACAAAAGCCGAAATAGATGCTTTTATTTCGGCTTTGAATAAAGTCCGCGTTATGTTATAACCGAATGGATTATTTATTGCTTTTTTAATAATTGGTAGCCTGAATTTCAAAATAAGCCTGGTCATGATCGCAGGCAGGACATTTTTTAGGGGCTACTGTTCCTTCGTGAATAAATCCACACACACGACATTTCCATACTACTTTTTCACCGCGCTTAAATACTTTTCCTTCTTCAAGATTGTTGTACAGAGTGCGATAGCGCGCTTCATGTGCAGCTTCAACTTTTGCAATCATTTTAAAGGTTTTTGCCACATCCTTAAATCCTTCCTCTTCAGCAACTTTTGCAAATTCAGGATAAAGTTCGGTCCACTCTTCATTTTCACCTTCTGCCGAAGCTTTCAGGTTATCAAGAGTAGTACCTATTTTCCCGGCCGGATAAGTGGCTGTAATTTCAACCATTCTTCCTTCTAAAAACTTAAAAAATTGTTTGGCGTGTTGCTTTTCATTATAGGCTGTTTCTTCAAAAATCGCTGCAATTTGTTCCAACCCTTCTTTTTTGGCTTGTTTGGCAAAATAATCATAACGCATGCGTGCCTGTGATTCACCGGCAAATGCTTTTAATAAATTCTGTTCAGTCTTTGATCCTGCTAGTGTGGTCATAGTATAAAGATTTTGTTGATTTCCGCTGTAAATTTAAGGAAAAGGCGTATGAGAGGTATGGCTTATTATTAATTTTGAAACTTTCTTAATAAGCCGGCTTTTGTCATTGCAGGAAAACAAAAATTTCCGACATTTGCATCCTGTATTAAAGATTTGATAATGACAATTGAAGAGGTTCAACAGGAAATAATCCAGGAGTTTTCGATGTTCGAAGACTGGATGGATAAATACGGATACCTGATCGAACTGGGAAATGAACTGAGGGATCTGGACGTAAAAGAAAAAAACGACCAGAATCTTATAAAAGGATGCCAGAGTCGTGTTTGGCTGGTTGCCGATTTAAAAGATGGCAAAATTGAGTTTCGTGGTGAGAGCGATGCGGTAATCGTAAAAGGTTTGGTGGCTTTGTTGCTTCGGGTTGTTTCGGGGCGTACCCCGCAGGAATTGCTTGACAATGAACTGCATTTTGTTGATGACATCGGGCTGAAACAACATCTTTCGCCTACACGTTCTAATGGATTGCTTGCAATGATAAAACAAATTCGTTTATACGCTGTTGCTTATAGCAAGATTGCCGGATAAGGAGGAGAAAACGATGGACAAAAGAATCGACTTGATCATAAATAATCTGAAAGAGGTGTACGACCCGGAAATTCCGGTTAATATTTACGACCTCGGATTGATCTACAACGTGGATGTAGATGAAAACAATCAGGCCAGTATTGTGATGACACTTACCGCACCGGGGTGCCCGGTAGTGGATGTTCTGATCGATGATGTAACACAGGCAGCTCAATCGGTGGAAGGCATTGAAACGGTAAATGTTGATTTGACTTTCGATCCGCCCTGGGATAAATCAATGATGAGCGAAGAAGCCCGACTCGAACTGGGGTTCTTTTAAAAGAAAAACCCTTAGGATTTTCAATTTCCTAAGGGTTTTTTATTATTGAATAATCAGAATATGAATTCTGAATATTTTACTCAATCTTCAATGGTTTGTCCACTTTGGCTTTTAGAAGCGCGATGTTAAGCACATCCATAATGGTGTGTACAAAATGGAAATTCAATCCTTTGATGTAGATTTCTTTTATTTCTTCCAAATCTTTCTTATTCTGTTCCGATAGAATGATATCCGTAATTCCGGCACGTTTTGCTGCCAGAATTTTTTCCTTTATTCCACCCACCGGAAGCACTTTCCCACGAAGTGTAATTTCACCTGTCATTGCCAGGTTTTTTCGTACTTTTCGTTGAGTGTAAGCCGAAGCAAGTGAAGTAACCATCGTTACTCCCGCAGATGGCCCGTCCTTCGGAATAGCCCCTTCCGGTACATGCACGTGAACGTTCCAGTTGTTAAAAATCTCGGAGTTCAATTCCAGATCTTCGGCATGTGATTTAATGTACTCGTGTGCGAGCATTGCCGATTCTTTCATTACATCACCGAGGTTTCCGGTCAAGGTCAGCGCGCCTTTTCCTTTACTTAAACTGGTTTCAACAAAAAGAATTTCTCCGCCAACAGCTGTCCATGCAAGTCCTGTAACAACCCCGGCAAAGTCATTTCCCTGGTATTTCTCCTTTGTGTACTGAATCACACCAAGGTATTCGCGAATGTCAGTTTTGGTGAGCTTTTTATTGTATTCTTCTTCAAAGGCAATTTTACGTGCGATACGTCGAACTACTTTGGCAATTTTCTTATCGAGTTCACGCACACCTGATTCACGGGTGTAACCATCAATAATCAGTTCGATCACTTCTTTTGGGAAAGTGATGCTTGATTTTTTTAAGCCGTGGTTTTCCAATTGTTTTGGAATAAGATGGCGTTTGGCAATTTCCACTTTTTCTTCCATCAGGTAACCACTCACTTCGATTAGTTCCAAACGGTCGCGTAAAGGTGGCGCAATGGTGCTAAGCGAGTTGGCAGTAGCAATGAACATAACCTTTGAAAGATCGAAATCCTGTTCAACGTAATTGTCATGGAATTCACTGTTTTGTTCGGGATCAAGTACTTCAAGCAGTGCCGAAGCCGGGTCGCCATGAAAATGTTTCGAAACCTTGTCAATCTCATCAAGAATAAATACAGGGTTCGATGATTTGGCTTTTTTTATGTTCTGAATAATTCTTCCGGGCATGGCCCCGATGTAGGTTTTACGGTGCCCGCGAATTTCTGATTCATCGTGCAAACCACCCAAGCTCATTCGTATGTAATTGCGACCGAGTGCGCGGGCTACCGATTTCCCCAATGAAGTTTTTCCAACACCGGGAGGGCCATACAGACACAGGATCGGTGATTTCATATCGTTTTTCAGTTTCAGAACTGACAGGTGCTCAAGTATACGGTCTTTTACTTTGTCTAGCCCGTAGTGATCCTGATCCAATACTTTGCTGGCATGTTTCAGGTCGAAATTATCTTTGGTGTATTCGTTCCAGGGAAGTTCCAACAATGTTTGGCAATAAGTGTATTGAATAGAATATTCTCCGGCAGCTGGATTCAGTCGTCCCAGTTTTTCCACTTCTTTATCAAAGAATTTGGCAACTTCCTTGGTCCATTTCTTTTCTTTGGCCTTAATTTTCAGCGCATTAATCTCCTGCTCAACCGGATTACCACCTAACTCATCCTGGATGGTTTTCATCTGCTGGTTCAGCATGTATTCACGCTGTTGACGATCGAGATCGGTCTTTACCTTTTTCTGAATGTCGTGTTTCAGTTCCAGCATCTGGACTTCTTTCACCAGAAAACTGATGGCCTGGATACCACGGTCTTTTATTTTTTCTATTTCCAACAGCTTTTGTTTGTCCTCTACATTCAAATCGGTGTTAGAACAAATAAAGTTGATCAGGAAGGTGGAGTTCTCGATGTTCTTTACTGCAAAAGTTGCTTCAGGTGGAACATTCGAAGAAAACTGTGCAATCTTGATTGACAAATCTTTCAACGAACCTACAATTGCATTGAATTCATTGTCATTCTTAGTTGAAATATCGGTTAAAGGAGTAACGTTGGCTTTTAAGTACGGTTCTTGTTCAATAAACTCCCTAATCTGGAATCTTCTTTTCCCCTGAATGATTACCGATGTAGAACCATCAGGCATTTCCAATACTTTCAGAATTTCCGCTACTGTTCCAATATCAAACAAGTCTTCAATCTCAGGATGTTCGACTGTGTGGTCTTTTTGAGCTACCGTTCCCAATAATTTTTTCCCCTTGTTTACATCGCGTACCAAACGCAAAGAACGCTCGCGGCCAACCGTGATTGGGAGAACTACTCCCGGGAAAAGCACGGTATTGCGTAATGGAAGGATCGGCAGAACCTCCGGAATATCAGTGTTTTTTAATTCATTATCGTCCCCGTCGGCAATAATCGGAATAAATTCAGAATCCTGATCCGAAATTCCCATACCAATGATGGTTTGATAACCTGTATTTTTGTATTTACCCATTATAATCGTTTAAAATGACACATTGTCGCAGCAATGTGATTCAATGAACAAGTGTTTGGTTTTGCAATTGCTGTGCCAACCAAAGATACACCTGATATATCCGGATTGTTCAGTCTAATTGCGAAAAAAGTCGGACAAAATTGCATGTTCAGGGCAAAAAAAAGCACCCGTCCAACAGGCGGATGCTTTTAAATATCTTCAAAAAAGAATTACTTCTTTCTGTTTTCCATGTGTTTGCCATAACGGCTCATGAACTTGTCAACACGTCCTGCAGTATCAACCAATTTGGTTTTACCAGTATAAAACGGGTGAGAAGTATTCGAGATCTCCAGTTTGTAAACAGGGTATTCAACGCCGTCTACCACTTCAGTTTCTTTGGTATCAACAGTTGAGCGGGTAAGAAAAACATGTCCGTTCGACATGTCTTTGAACGCTACCAGTCTGTATTCCTTTGGATGAATTTCTTTTTTCATTTTCGTTATTTTTAATCGAATGGTTACATTTTCAGCACTGTAATCCATTCTTTTCGTTAATTCTTTTCCAGTTTTCGGGCTGCAAAGATAAAGATAGTTTGGAATTTTCCAAAAAAGATCACGCGTTTTATTTACTTCTTTTTGAAGCTTTTAGTCCTAAGTAATGACAGGTGCTTTATGTACTTTTTTTGTACGGTCGAACATGTAACGCATGGTGTAATGCGTTTTTGCCTTTTTCGCACCAGTAGCTTCATAAATAGCAATAATCTTAGGATTAAAGCTGCCTGCCCACGATAATTCTACTTCGGAATAGTGCCGGTGTGATTTCTTTTTCATGATCTGTTCCTGGTGCCAGAAAATACCCGATTCGATTCCTGAACGCTGGTATTTTGCATCCACGCCCATCAAAAAAATGCGGGTACGGTTCATGGTCTTGTTTTTCTTGTAAAATAAAAACTTCAGGATTCCCCAGAAATTCAGTTTTCCGTTCAGTTTCAATAAAATCTGGTTAATATCGGGAATCATTACAAACATGGCAATAGGTTTCTCGCCATCGTAGGCAAACCAAATCATTTCCGGGTCGAGAATGGCTTTCGATTCTTTTAAAAAATCACGCAGATCATCCGGGTCAAGTGGTTTGTAATGTTCGTGAGAAGACCAGGCTCCGTCGTAAACATCACAAAAATCCTTTACAAATTTTTCTGTTTCAGAATAATCAAAGTGTTTAAAATGGTATTGTGGTTTTTGGGCTACCCATCCTGCGATTTTCCAGAAGCGCTCCGGGAAAGGAACGGTATAATCGAGGTGAAAACAATACTGTTCGAAATATACTTCGAACCCAAATCCACGGAAAAGCTTTTCGTAGTATTTCGGATTATATGGCATTCCGTATCCTTGTGGCATAAAACCATCTACAAGCAGTCCCCAATTCACATAGTTTTCGCCAAAATTAATGGGGCCGTCCATGGCTTCCATTCCATTTTGTTTGTTCCATTCTGCAGCTGCATTAAACAGCATATTCGCTGCTTCCTGATTTTCGATGCACTCAAAAAAACCGCAACCACCGGTTGGCTGATCGTATGTTTTTGCGAGGTTGAAATTGATAAAGGCCGCAATCCTTCCCAATGGTTTTCCCTGATCATCCAGCAGTACCCAACGAATGGCTTTTCCGTTTCGGAAAGATTTATTCTTTTTCGGATCGAAAATGCCTTCGACCATTCCTTGCAAAGGTGCCGCCCAGTTTTTATCATTTTTATAAATCAGGTGTGGAACTTTATGAAAAAGCTGGCGTGATTTCTTATCGGTTACTTCTACTAAGTGCATGTGTTTTTCTTTCTGGCAAATTAAATCAAAGTGTACAAATGAACTAGGATTTATTCAATTATCGGTGCTTTTTTGAATTCTTTTTCGCGATCGAACAGATAGCGCATGGTTTGGTGAGTGAGTTTGTGCCTGGCTCCCAGCGATTTGAACAGGGCATTCATTTTGGGATTGAAGTCACCAACCCAGCTCATTTCCATGTCGTTATACCATGATTTTCGCAGCATCACTTTTTTTAGATGGTGAAAGATTCCCGATTCCAATCCTTTCCCCTGGTAAGCAGGGATCATCCCCAGAACAATCACACGGCATCGGGTAATGGTTCTGGTTTTTAAATGGTACCAGAATCTGATTTTATTCCAGAGATTTAGTTTCCCCGTTTTCAGCTTCTGAATAATCTGGTTCAGGTCGCGTATCATCATGAAAAAAGCTACCGGTTGATTATTGTGATATACATACCAGATAAACTCTTCATCAATTAGCAAGTTGGCGCTTTTCAAAAGGTCTTTTAAGAGATGGAAATCAATGGGCTTATAATTCCCGTGATCTTTCCAGGCCTTTTGATGAATTTCAATGAAATCAGCAATGTACTTGTTCTGATTCTTAAAAGTGAAATGTTCAAAAGAATAACCAGGCTTTTTCGCCACCCAATCTGCAATTTTCCAAAAACGATCTGGCAGATCGGGAGTTGTAATATCCAGAGAATAGCTGTATTGTTCGTAATAAGTTTTAAAACCATAGCTTTTGAAAAGCTCAAAATAGTACGGTGGATTGTAATTCATTCCAAAGGTTTGTGGTTCAAATCCATCGGTAAGCACTCCCCAGAAAAAGAAGTTTTCATCAAAATTTACGGGTCCATCCATGGCTTCCATTCCCTTTTCACTTAACCAGTTTTTTGCTGTTTCAAAAAGCAGATTGGCTGCGTCTTGCCTGTTGATGCATTCAAAAAAACCACAGGCTCCGGTTGGCTGATCATAGCCCGAAGAATAGGTTTCATCATAAAAAGCGGCGATTCTGCCGATACACTTTTTGTTCTCAAACAAAAGCCAACGTGCCGCATCACCGGTTTTAAATCGTTTGTTTTTTGACGGGTCGAAGGTGTTTTCGATCATCATCCTCAAGGCTGGGATATAGTTGGGATCGTTCTTGTATAATTTTTCGGGTAGTTGATGAAATTCGTTAACCAATTCCTGGTTGGTGATCTGAATTACCTGCATACACTAGTCAATTGATACGGTTCTTTTGTGCCAAAATAACATATTTCGACAGGAAATAAAAAAGGACCTGCCCTTTCTTGAACAGATCCTTGTATAAAGTTTTCTATTTGAATGACTTAATTGCGACTGGCTAATTTTGAAAGGAGCCTCAGAATTTCGAGGTACAGCCAGATTAGAGTTACCATGAGCCCAAAAGCGCCGTACCATTCCATGTATTTTGGGGCACCGCTGGCCGATGCACGTTCAATAAAAGCAAAATCAAGAATCAGGTTCAGGGCTGCAACGGCAACCACTACCAGGCTGATTCCGATACTCAGATTACTGTTTCCGTATAAAAAAGAAGTATTCATTCCGAAAAAGCCTCCAATAAAGCTTACCAAATATACCAGTGCGATCCCGGCTGTAGCAGCAAAAACTCCCATCATAAATTTGTTGGTAACCTTGATGATGCCAGAGCGGTAGAAAAACAACATGCCAGCAAAAACAGCAATGGTCAGTGCAACGGCACGCATCACGATACCGGGGTATTGCATTTCGAAAATGGCTGAAAGTCCACCCAGCAGCAGACCTTCAAAAACAGCGTAGATCGGTGCTGAAATGCCCGAGCTTTGTGGCCTGAAAACAGTTATCAATACGGTTATAAAACCGCCGATTCCACCTACTGCGAGCCAGGGTAGAACGGCCTGCATACCATATTCAACTCCGTTTCCGCTGGCAGCAATAAATTTATTCCAGGTGTAAACCGCACCTGCCACAACAAGCAGCAGCATCAGTGCTGTTTTGTTTATTGTTCCGTTCACGGTCATCACTTCGCCCGAAGCGTTGTAATCACGTGCAAATACTCGTTCCTTAAAAACGGGATTCGAAGATTTTGTAATATTCATAATCAAATTGTTAATGTTTCATGTTTCTGTCATGCCTGCCGAAACAGTTCATGGCTTTGTCTTGGTGTTAAAACAATTTGCTTGCCAGAAGGTTTTTAATGACAACATTGCAGTTAAAGTTCGTTAACGGTTTCTTTCCTGAATCACTTCCTGCACATAATCACTGGTCAATTCGTCAAAAAGCTGTTCTCCCAATTTGCTCGCAATTTCTGAATCACTCAATTGTAAGTGGCGCGCTAGTTCTATGCAAAGCTGATTCAATATTTTTGAACGGGTACCAACTGCAATAATCGCCCGGTAAAGTGGGGTGAATAATTTATCATCTTTGGCTAAAACCGGGAGCTCTTCAAAAAAAGGTTCGAACATTTCATCAATGGCATTTTTATCGGAAATGGCCAGCCTTCCCATTAAATGTACACCGGTAAAACGCACCACATGTTTTTTCCCTCTGCACCACTCCAGTGCTTTTATAAAAGCGAATTTACTTTTCACCCAGAGGTTAGTTGAAGCCTGTTCTGCAATCTCAGTATTCTCAAACGATTTTGTCCAGAAATCCATCTGTTCTTCAGTTACTTCCTCTGGATGATCGAGTAAGGTAGCCAGAATCATTGTTTCGCGCCACTGTTTGTTCCAGAGTTTCATGGCCAGCAAATGATCAGGTTCATAAGCTTTTGCCATTTCACGAAGTTCAAAAACAGCCACTCCCCAGTTCAGTTTGTATTGAATGCCCTGTTGTGTCATCATGTCCGAAACGTCACCGTTTTTTTTCAGTTTAATAGCTTTCAGAAGTTGCTGGTATTTTTCTTCTGTTTCCTTATTGTCGAGAATAAAATCCATTCATTAGAAAATTAGTTCAGCAAAAATAAAGATTACAAGGATTCCGGCAGAATATATATAGAATAAACCGATGGGAAGATAGTCTGAAAGTGTAAATCCAAGTCGTTGCCTGACAACTACCGCAAGAATTACTTTTTCAAAAAGATAGGCCAGAAAAGTAGCAAAGGCAATTCCGGGCAAACCCCAAAACTGAACAAAGATCAGGCTGAGCGCTACATTCACAACTAACTCAAAAAACGAAGCACCCATTATCGGAGTCGTAATCTTTAACCCGTTCAAAATGGTTTGCGGCATCATCAAACGGCTGATAACCAGGAGTAGATAAATATTGAATATAGTAGCGCTGGCAGCAAAGTCGGGATTAAAAAGAATGGGGAAGAGTGGTTTGGAAATAAGGAGCAAAATGGCTGTTAAAGGGAACAGAAAGTGCATGAGTCTTTTAACACTCCTTCTGAGGGTATCCATGTTTTCCATTAGGTTGTCTTCGTTCGAAAATGTCGGCAACATGGCATTGCTAAGTGCATTAGCCAGTAACATGGCAAGTGGCAATTCACGGGCTCCGTAACGAAAAACAGCAAAGGATCCTTCGTCAAATCGGGAGGTTACAATAAACCCATCGACGAATTGGGCTGAACCACTTAGCAAAGTTGCCAAAACCAGTGGGCCACCCAATTTTAAATGTTCACGAATAAAACTGACAGAGATGCGAATCTCTGAGTTCACGATCATCAAAATTAATAACCAGGCGTATCGGGCCAGTGAAGATACCACAAGGCCTTTTAAAGCCACTGAAACTCCTAATCCCAGAATAACAGGAAGTACAACCAGAACAAACTGCAAAAGGAAGGAAAGAATGCCATAAATAATGATGGCCGTATTTTGCTTTTTGGCGAGGTAATAATATTCAACGAGGTTTGCAGGCCCGATAAGTAAAATATAGAATAACAAAAGTGTTGCGTAGGGGACTTCTTTTCCATTTAGAAGGAATATTGAAAACTGTCCCTGCAACGCAAATAAAAATATGACAGCCAGCAAACTGTACACCTGTAAAACGACAAACGCACTGAAAATATTTGTCTTTTCAGAGTCTTTTACCATAGCCATAGGCAAAAAGGCTTTAAGCATTCCGTTTAACCAGAAAAAACTGACAGCTCCGGCCAGGAAAAGAAAGGTTTCGTATTCGCCTATTTCATTTTGGCTAAGGGAGGTTTTGGTGAAAACAATCCCGATCAGGATGAGTGTTGCATAACGTACCAGATGAAAGAATTGGAAAGCTGATACTGTATTTACAAACTTCTTCAAGTCTTTGATTTTGGTTCAAAAATATAAAAATTGGCGAACAACACTTCTCGGTTGCAACCCGAATATTTACCTACCATTGTCAGTGATATTGATTCTGAATGATTTATATTTGTTTAAAATCACTTTTCGAATGATTCAACTAAAAGGCTGGACAAGAACCCTGCTGCTGGTATTCGGATCACTCTTCATCGCTTTTCTGATCTGGTATTTCAGCAATATTGTTACTTATATTCTGGTTTCAGTTGTTTTATCGTTTATCGGACGTCCGTTGGTTCGGTGGTTATCCGGCATGCACTACCGTAAATTCAAAATCCCGGTTGGCCTGGCAGCATTTCTAACACTGGTAGTTCTCTGGATTGGCTTTGTTGTCTTCTTCCGTTTTATGATTCCTTTGTTGATCAGCGAACTGGAAACGTTATCTAATGTAGATTTTACCAAGGTGCTTGATTCGGTTGAGGAGCCGCTTTTACGCGTAATGAATTTCCTGCATAAAGATCCGGTGGATATGGCAGGAAAGAATTTCCTGGATGTAGTAACTGAAAGCCTGGGAGCGCAGATCGATTTTTCAAAGGTTTCAAACTGGTTTGCTTTGGTTGCAGGAACCATTGGAAGTGTTCTGATTGCTTTTTTTTCGATTTCATTTATCACTTTTTTCTTTCTGAAAGAAAGTAACATGTTCCGGGAGTTTATTATTTTACTAGTTCCAAGATCTGTTGAAGGAAAGGTATCTCATATTCTCGACTCTATTTCGTATTTATTACGCCGGTATTTTATTGGTTTGCTCTTCGAGGTTTTTATGGTGATGTTGCTCGTAACCATAGGTTTATCTATTGTTGGGATTGAATTTAACCATGCAGTGGTGATTGGTTTGTTCTGCGGGGTTTTGAACGTGATTCCATACCTTGGCCCTTGGATGGGAGCTCTGTTGGGATTGTTAATTGGAGCTGCGCTTCATATTAGTCCCGATTTTGTGGGCGAAACACTTCCTATTTTGGCCTGGATGGCGTTGGTATTCGCTACTGTTCAGGTTGCCGACAATGTACTTTTTCAACCGCTTATTTATTCGAGCAGTGTAAAAGCTCACCCGCTCGAAATCTTTCTGGTGATTCTTACTGCCGGAAGTATGGCAGGAATTTTAGGTATGATTCTGGCCATTCCGGTGTATACCATTTTGCGTGTTATTGCGAAAGAATTTTTTGATAATATGAAACTTGTTCAGAAAATGACACGAAATCTGGAACAGGAAGATCGACCTAAAACAAGAATTTAATTTCTTCTGAAACCCACGGTAAATATGACTTCTGTTTAATAATTGAATTCTAATTTGTTGACCAAATACAGGATTAAGAGATATTTTTTATTTTTTTTAAAGAACAAAGGAACATTCGGGAACTTCTGTTGTTATATACTTGACTTATAAAAAAAAATTAGGCCTTTAATTATTGCTAAACTGAACAGAATGAGAAAAAATTTTGTGAGGAAAGTGTTATTTTATTCTTTACCGTTTTACATTTTCCTGTCTGTCTTTTCTTTCCTGATTCCAACAGATGCTCATGCCGAAACTACCGAAACAGTGATTACTGACGGTCATTCGAATGGGGATGTTAAACGGGGAGAACGTTTTTTCAAGGGTTTACTTCCGTTTAAACGTGATTACAATTCATGTGTTTCGTGTCATAATCTGATTCCAACTGATACACTTAACTGGAATCCTTCGGCCATGGCAATAGCAATAAAGTATGCCGACAAGGACTTTGCCGGTTTTCAGGCAGCAGTTATGCAGCCCAATGGGGTTAAGATGGAAGCTTCTCATGTCGGCTTTAATATTAAGGAGGAAGATCTTAAAACCGTAAAAGTATATCTTGATCATTTGGCAGAGTCTGGATTATCCCCGGTTAAACCAACCTATAATACGTTAATCATTTTCCTTTTCCTGGGTTTGTTGATTACCTGGTCGGTAATCGAATTAATTTTCCTCCATAAGGTAAAATGGAAAATTATACCATTACTTATTTTCCTTGGGGCTTTTGGCTGGCAGGTGCAGTTGATTGTAACTGATGCAATTAAACTTGGGCGTCAGCAAAATTATGCGCCAGACCAACCCATAAAATTCTCTCACAAGGTACATGCCGGTGAAAACGGAATCGATTGTATGTATTGTCACACAACTGCCGATGAAAGTAAGTCAGCCGGGATTCCGGCCACCAACTTATGTATGAATTGTCACATTATTATTCGCGAAGGAACCAACAGCGGCAAATTTGAAATTGCCAAAGTGGTTGAGGCAAATGAGAAGGGGCAATCCATTGAGTGGACCAGGATTCATAACCTGCCCGATCATGTATTTTTTAGTCATGAAATTCATGTAGGTTCGGGTAAGTTGGATTGTGCGCAGTGTCATGGTCCGGTAGCGGAAATGGATATTATGCGTCAGAACAGTGATTTGTCGATGGGCTGGTGTGTGAATTGCCACCGTGATACCAAAGTTGATTTTGGGAATAATGGTTATTACGAATCCTTTGTTCAACTGCATGAGCAGTTAAAGACAGGGGAAATCGATTCGGTTACCGCGGCAGATGTTGGAGCCAACGATTGTATGCGTTGTCATTATTAGAATAGAGTTCAGAGTTTAAAGTTAAAAGTAAATATAGAAAAGCTGGTGGCTGGAAGCTGGCAGCTAATAGCTAAAAAATATGACAAAATATTGGAGAAGTTTAGACGAGTTAAATGATCCGGTAGCATTCAGGAAAAATGAAGTCAGACTGGAAGTGGATGCCAACAGGGCAGTCATGAAAAAGGCATCCTCGTCTTCACGTCGCGATTTTTTAAAAACACTAGGATTTAGCGTTGCCACAGCGGCAGTGGTTGCCAGCTGTAAAAGGCCGGTTGATAAAGCCATTCCTTACCTTATAAAACCAGAAGAAGTAACACCCGGCGTGGCTAATTATTATGCCTCATCGTATTTCTCCGGAAATGAATATTGTAGTGTGCTGGTAAAAGTTCGTGATGGACGGCCAATTAAAATTGAAGGAAATGATCAGTCAACGATCTCACAACGTGGAACTTCAGCACGTGTACAGGCTTCTGTTCTTGATCTTTACGATGATGCCCGGTTTAAAACTCCATTAAAACGTGGAGAAGCCACTTCGTGGGATGAAATAGATTCTTACGTTACTCAAAAACTCAATCAGTTAAAACAAGACAATAAAAAAGTGGTACTGCTAAGTTCCACTATTATTTCACCAACTACGAGAAAAGTAATTGGAGAATTTCAGCAGAAATTCCCGAATGTTGAATGGGTACAATACGATGCTGTTTCAGCTAGCGGAATATTGAAAGCCAATGAACTTTCATTTGGTAAAGCCTTTGTACCCGATTATCGTTTTGATAAAGCAAAAGTTGTCGTAAGCTTTGGCGCTGACTTCCTGAGTACCTGGTTGTCGTCCGTGGAATACACAAGAGGATATTCAAACGGGAGAAAGGTTATGCAGGCTGGAGACGAAATGAACCGTCATTACCAGTTTGAAAGCGGGATGTCGATAACCGGATCGAATGCCGATGTACGAATTCCCATCAAACCTTCACAGGAAAAGACGATTCTAACGGCATTATATTATCAGATTTTGCAGGCAAACGGAGAGATGACTATTGCAGCTCCCGTAAGTCCTGTCGATTTAAAAGATCTGGTTGAAGATCTCATCGAAAATAAAGGAAAATCGCTGGTCATTTCCGGTAGCAATGATGTGCATACCCAATTGATCGTAAATGCGATTAATCAACAACTTGGTAGTTACGGAACTACTATTCTTACGGATGTGGCTTTAAATACACATCAGGGACTTGACAGTGATTTTGAGAAGGTTGTTGTTGGTTTAAAAGATAAATCGATTGCCGGCATTTTGTGTTGGGGAGTAAATCCTGTGTATAATTATCCAAATGGAAAAGAATTAAATGACTTAATAGGAGGAGCTGAACTTTCCGTTTCATTTTCCGACAGAAAAGATGAAACAACAGCAGCCTGTCATTGGGTTTGCCCGGAGCCACATTACCTTGAATCGTGGAACGATGCCGAACCTAAAACCGGTCATTATAGTTTGACTCAGCCAACTATTTCAAAATTATTTGACAGCCGTCAGGCCCAGGAAAGCCTGATGAAATGGGCTGGAGTTGAGGCTCCGAATTATTACGAATATCTGAAAAATAACTGGAGTGAGAATCTTTCCAAACTTCAGACAAAATACGCTGACGGACGACTGTTCTGGAACGAGTACCTTCAAAAAGGTGTTTTCGATCCGGGAAAAGAAAGTTCAACGCTCACTTATACGGATAACGGTCTTGCAAATGCATTAAACCTGAAACAGGCTGAGTCTTCAGATTGGGAGATTGTACTTTATCAGAGCACGGCATTGAAAGACGGAAGTGCAGGGAACAATCCATGGTTGCAGGAATTACCCGATCCGGTTGCGAAAATCAGCTGGGACAACTTTGCTTCAGTTCCGGTAAAATGGGCGGAAGAAAATGGCTTGCAGAATGAATCAGTGATCACGGTTAACGGCATGGAACTTCCGGTATTTATTCAACCCGGGCAGGCTGCCGGAACTATTTCTGTGGCTCTCGGATACGGTCGCGAGGTTTCCGGTAAAGTGGGCGACGGTGTTGGAAAAAACATGTATCCATTTACTAGTATAGAAAATGGTACCCAAAAATTCTGGCTCTCCGGAGCCCTGGTTAATGTAACTGATAAAACATATGAACTGGCACTTTCGCAGACTCACCATTTAATGGAAGGCAGACCGATTGTGCGTGAAACCAATTTTAACGAGTGGCAGCTCGATCCAAAATCCGGGAATGAGTTTCACTTTGAACATGTCGATGATGACATCACCCTTTATCCAAAACCTGAATTTAAAGGTCATCACTGGGGAATGGCAGTCGATCTGTCTTCCTGTATCGGATGTTCAAATTGTTCCATTGCCTGCCAGGCAGAAAATAATATTCAGGTGATCGGAAAAGAGCAGGTTCGAAACCGCCGGATTATGCACTGGATTCGTATTGACCGCTACTTCTCAAACGATGCAGAAAATCCGGAAGTGTATCACCAGCCTGTAATGTGTCAGCACTGCGACAATGCTCCGTGTGAGAATGTTTGCCCGGTGTCGGCAACACCGCACAGCGATGAAGGATTGAACCAGATGGCTTACAACCGGTGTGTTGGGACAAAATACTGTATCAACAACTGCCCGTATAAAGTACGTCGTTTTAACTGGTTCAAATATGTTGGAAACGATGAATTTGACTATGCTTCGAATAGCGATTTGGGCCGGATGGTATTAAACCCTGACGTAACGGTTCGTTCACGCGGTGTGGTGGAAAAATGTACCTTCTGTGTTCAGCGTATCCAGGAAAAGAAAACGGAAGCCCGCGTTGCCGGAAGATTGATTGAGGATGGCGAAATTCAGCCAGCCTGTGTACAATCCTGTCCGTCAGGCGCATTGGTTTTCGGTGATCTTAATAATCCGGACAGCAAAATTTCAAAATTCTTTGAAAACGAGCGGAATTATCACTTGCTGGAAGAATTGCATACGCTGCCATCAGTAGGATATTTAACCAAGGTAAGAAACAAAAAAGCATAAGGACTTATGTATAATTCAGAGGTAAGAGGAAGACTGATCAATGGAGATAAGAAGTTTGGGCAAATTTCGCAGGAAATTCTCGCCCCGATTCACAGGAAAACGGCTCCGCTTTGGTGGTATTTCGCCATGTTGGTTAGTCTAAGTATGTTTGGTTTTGGATTGTATGCTAAATACATTACGGTTTCTACCGGTATCGGTACCTGGGGAGTAAATAACTCCGTCGCATGGGGCTGGGCTATTATTAACTTTGTTTGGTGGATTGGTATCGGCCATGCCGGAACTGCTTTCTCCATTTTCCTGCTGATCTTGCGTCAGAAATGGAGAACTGCCATCAACCGTGCTGCAGAGGCAATGACAGTAGTGGCGGTGTTTTGTGCGAGCTTGTTCCCCTTGTTACACATGGGGCGTCCCTGGTTATTCTTCTTTATTTTTCCGTATCCGAACACGCGTGGCCCGCTATGGGTAAACTTTAACTCGCCTTTGTTCTGGGACTTTGTTGCTATTTCTGCTTACCTTCTTATTTCAGCCAGTTTCTGGTATTTTGGGATGGTTCCTGATTTTGCTACGATTCGTGATACCGCTAAGTCAAAAATTAAAAAAGCAGTATATGGCTTTTTCTCATTTGGATGGACAGGATCGAGCAAAGAATGGTTGCGTTACGAAGCACTGAGTTTTGTGTTGGGTGGAATTGCTGCTGTACTTGTGGTTTCGGTACACTCAATCGTTTCTACCGACTTTGCTGTTGCCGTAAAACCGGGATGGCATACAACCATTTTTCCGCCATACTTTGTGGTAGGAGCAATTTTCTCAGGTTTTGCCATGGTGTTAACCCTGGTAATTACGATGAGGGGATTATACAAAATGAATGATTTTATTACCGATTCTCACGTAGATGCGATTTGTCGTATTCTGATCTTTATATCGCTAATTATGGGAACCGCTTATCTTACCGAAATATTTTTGGCATGGTACTCTGCCAATGATTACGAACAATATCTGTTTTTCCACACGCGTATTTTCGGAGAATATGCTCCCCAGTTCTGGGCTATGTTTATAGCGAATGCTGTGGTTCCACAACTTTTCTGGTTTAAAGCTGTTCGCCGCCGGATGTGGATTGTGTTTACAATCTCCATTATTATCAATATCGGTATGTGGTTCGAACGTTTTAATATTGTGGTTACCTCACTTAGCCGCGATTACCTGCCTTCAGCGTGGGCTTCTTATTCACCTACCTGGGTAGAAATTGCATTTTTCACCGGAACTTTGGGAATGTTTATCACGGGAGTATTGCTGTTCTTCCGCTTTGTACCGATGATTGCAATCTCGGAATTAAAGAGTGTGGCCAAATTCGATAAGCCAAATAATGGACAACTAAAACCTTCAGAACATGAGTAAAATGAAATATATTCTGGGTGTTTTCGAAGATGAGGCAACATTGGTTGATGCCTTTGAAAAGATTAAAGCAAAAGGAATTTTGCCACTCGAAGTTTACACGCCTTACCCGATCCACGAAATTCTGGAAGGAATGGGCAAGAAAACGCGCATCACTCATGCGGCGTTCTTTTACGGATTGTTCGCAGCGGTGGGTATTCTCGGATTCCTGACTTATGCCGCTGCCATTGACTGGCCGTTGAAATACGGAGGAAAACCGTTTAATGCTTTTCCTTCTTTTATTGTGGTTACCATTGTTGCAACCATACTTTCCATCACCTTGCTAACACTTTTTACTTTTTCAGCACGTGCAAAGATTTTCCCGGGAAAGAAACCTGAAATATTTCATGACCGTGCGACAGATGACAAATTCGTAATTGTGCTTGATAAGGAGAGTTTGGGTCAAAATGCCGAAACAATTCGATCGATTATTAAGGAACATGGTGTGGTTGAATAAGATATTGAATATGAAAAAACTAAGATACATAGCAATTTTTGGTGCATTGATCTTTTTAATGAGTTCGTGCGATTACACCCGACGTTCGACCGGCTGGCAGTATTTCGATGATATGGTTACATCGCCTGCCTACGAATCGTATACAGCAAATCCAAATTTTAAGAACGGCATAACCATGCAACCACCGGTTGAAGGAACCATTGCTCGGGGAATGAATCCCTATCCTTTTCAAAAAACCGATGAAGATCGTGCAATCGCTGCCAAAACTCTGGCAAACGAACTGGAACCAACGACTGAAAATCTGGAACGTGGTAAAAAGGAATACGGCATTTATTGTGCGCAGTGTCATGGCGATAAAGGAGACGGACAAGGCAGATTGTATGTAAGTAAAAAATACACGTATCCCCCGGCAAATTTGCTTAGCGAGAAAATGATGGCCAATCCGGAAGCCGATATATATCATGTGATTACCGTTGGTTTTGGAATTATGGCAGCTCACGGATCGATGATCAAATCGGACGATCGATGGAGAATTGCGATGTATGTTAAAGACGAATTACAGAAATAGATTTCAAAAACTGAACTTATGGAAGAGAGAGTAGTTCTTTCAAACAAATTTAAAATGCTTACCTACATTCTGATGGGAGTGGGTGTGGTTTCGTACGCACTTGGCTTCATTTTCGATTCAGAACGTGCGTGGGCCAATTATTTGCTTAACAACTATTATTTTGTTTCGCTGGCAGT
>DAOPJR010000025.1:0-39098 GCA_035399765.1 Draconibacterium sp.
TGGGCAAAACAGCACTTCAAAATGGCTTCTCTCGCTTTAACTCCTTTCGGCAGAAGAGTGGTTTAAGAAGGATTGAGAAGGTGAGATACTTTACAGGGAATGAAATGCATAAATATAATCTCTTGAGAAGGTACCCCAGATTACTATATGAGCCTCAAGAAGACAATAATCAAAAATTACTCTGAACTCTGAACATTAAACTCTGAACGCACCGTTACATATTCTTCAGTTGATCCTTAAATATTTTCCTGAATTTCTCGAGTTTCGGAGCGATGATATACTGGCAGTAACCTTGTGTTTTATTCCGGTTGTAATAATTCTGATGGTAGTCCTCTGCTTCGTAAAACGCAGTAAATGGCTCCACTTTAGTAACAATTGGACTATCGTACACTTTCTCTTCGTTAAAAAGTTTGATGACTTTCTCTGCTACCTCCTTTTGATTTTCGTTGTGATAAAAAATAACTGAACGGTACTGGGGCCCAACGTCATTCCCCTGCCGGTTCAATGTAGTTGGATCGTGTGTCATAAAAAATACTTCAAGTATATCACTGAAACTAACTATATCAGAGTCAAACGTAATTTCAACCACCTCGGCATGACCGGTTGTTCCTGTACAAACCTGCTCGTAACTTGGATTTTTTACCTGTCCCCCACTGTAACCGGGTTTTACATCCACTACTCCTTTTAATTCAAGATAAACTGCCTCGGTGCACCAAAAGCAGCCTCCGCCAAGCGTTGCCTGTTCCAGATTCTTCGCCATTGTCGATGATGATATTAGTAAGCTAAAAACAAATAGAAATACTTCTATTCTGAATTGTTTATACATATTCCTGTTTTCAATCAATAACAAAAGAGTGAAGCGTATGTTTTTGGAGAAGAAGAAGTTTCTGTAAAATCCGCACTAAAACTGATGTGTTTGAAAAATAATGTAACCATAAACGGCAAAACGAAGTAAACGAAACAGTGCGTATTTCAGGTATCGCTTTGAAGGGTACCCCGACGAACCCACAAGTAAACTTACAGCCGACCATGGCAGTGGAGTAAGTGCTGCAACTATAATCAGGAAGAGTCCATATTTTTTTACCATATCAACGGTTCCTTTTAATAGTCTGCGCTCCATCTGCTTGAACTTTTCATTTTTATAAAAGAACTGTCCGATCAGAAAATTGATGTAACCCATGGCGTAGGAAACCACTGCAAAAAACCCAAGGTTGATCAGGTAATGAGCCGTGTCTGCCTTATTAATGGCCCAAATCATAAATAATTCAGGAGGAATGATTCCAAAGAAAAATTCAGAAAAGCCGTATATCATGTAGATGATGGTAGGCCTCGCGTAAAATTTCTCAATCCAAACATCGGGATTCCTCGAGATAATCACCTCTTTGAAAAGAAAATAAGCAGCAAGCAGGACACTAAGCCAGAGCAGTCCTTTCAGACCGTTATTTACAAGAAATCTCATTCTGTGACTTAGCTTCATACTATAATTCTCAAGGTTTCGAAGGTAAACAATTAACTTGACAAGAGGTTGCGTACAAACTCGAATTCAAATTAATCTTCCATATTACTTAAATTCAGTTCCAGTGCCTTAACCGAAATCTGAATTTCCAGATAGAAACAGCAAGCGATGCACAGAGCAACAGCAAAGCCGGCACCAAATATGAATGCCGCGGTTATGACTTGTCCCACAAAATTAGGAACATTGTAATTACACAAAAAACAAGCTGGTAACTCCCAGATACAAAAGTTTCCTTAAATTATATATCTGCCTTTTTCGGACGGTTGACGGGCTTTCAACGTATTGTTTATGCAAATTTCGAACTACTCCTGTGTAGGCAACAAAACGGTTGGTATAGGCCAGTAGAATGAGTGAAATGGCAGAAAACAACAATGCCGGTGTAGTGAGTGTAAAAGCTTCGTGCGTGTCAGATATTTTTTGTAAAGTTAAAAATTCACCCTGTCATTCCGAAGCTTTGAATCGGGTCTTCTGCACAAGTACAGCAATTCTTTCTATTTTTACCCCACAAATACAAAGAAGAATGGCATTTCAGGGTTTGCAGTCGTTTATTGATTTACTTGAGAAAAGCGATGAATTGATCAGGGTGAAGGAATTTGTTGATCCACGACTCGAAATTACAGAAATAACTGATCGGATATCAAAACAGGCAGGAGGAGGAAAGGCAATCCTTTTCGAAAATACAGGAACAGGTTTTCCGGTTTTAATAAATGCATTGGGTTCTGAAAAAAGAATTGCCCTGGCATTTGGCCGTGAATCTGTTTTTCAGGTTGAAAAGGAAATAGAAGCATTGTTTGTCGATCTGATGTCGCCAAAAGATAATCTCTGGGACAAACTTCGTTTGCTACCCCGTTTGAAAGACGTTTCAGAATGGATGCCTAAAAAACGAAAAGGGAAAGGTGTCTGTCAGGAAATAATTATCAATGATCCAGATTTAACAAAGTTACCCGTACTTACCTGCTGGCCGGCTGATGGCGGGCCGTTTGTTACTTTGCCTGGTGTTCATACTGTCGATCCGGAAACACAAACTCCGAATGTGGGAATGTACCGCATGCAGATTTTTGAGAAGAACCTGACAGGGATGCACTGGCATCGTCATAAAACCGGAGCAAATCATTTCGAAAAGTACAAAAAGCTCAACAAAAAAATGCCAATTGCTGTGGCATTGGGCGGAGACCCGGTTTATACCTACGCTGCTACCGCACCGATGCCCGAAAATGTGGATGAATACCTGTTAGCAGGATTCCTCAGAAAGAAAGCCGTGAAACTGGTGAAATGTGTAACCAACAATTTGTATGTTCCTGAAGATGCCGATTTTGTGATTGAAGGATACGTCGATCCGGCAGAAGATTTTATTTGGGAAGGTCCGTTTGGCGATCATACCGGTTTTTATTCGCTGGCCGACTGGTACCCCAAATTCCACGTTACCTGTATTACACACCGAAAAGATGCTGTTTATCCGGCAACCATTGTAGGTGTCCCACCAATGGAAGACGCCTATATCGGGCTGGCAACCGAACGTATTTTTCTCTCTCCCATTCGCATGGCAATGGTTCCGGAATTAAAAGATATGACACTGCCGGTGGCGGGTGTGGCACATAATTTCACCGTCGTAAAAATCAAAAAAAGCTATCCCGGGCAAGCTGTTAAAGTGATGAATTCTTTGTGGGGTGCAGGACAAATGATGTTTAACAAAGTGTTGGTAGTTGTGGATGAATCAGTTGACATCCAGAATTATCACGAAGTTCTGAAGGCTTTCACAGAAAATTTCAATGCTTCATACAGCCTGCATTTCTCAAAAGGCCCGTTAGATGTACTGGATCATTCATCCCAAAAATTTGCTTTTGGATCAAAACTCGGAATTGACCTTACTTCTCCCTTCCCCGAGGAAAAAGCAGATGAAATTTTGAGTAAAAAAACAGCTTTTGATCCGGCTCAGTTAGAGCATGTTCAAGGGCTTGTCACTTCTAAAATTCATGAAGCTATTCAAACGCTTCTTTTGACCGTAAAAAAGGATAAAACATTCGATAAAAAAGCTTTTTCCGAAAGACTTTCAAAACTTGAAAATATTAATCAGTTCCGTTTTATCCTGATTTTTAACGAGGGAGTTGATCTTGAAGATCCGTTTATTCTGTTCTGGCTGCTAGGAGGAAATCTAGAACCGGACCGGGATATTACAATCCTGCCGGAGAAAGAAAATACCATTTTAATTGACGTGACGTTTAAAACCGGCGAGCATGATAACTTCCGCCGCGAATGGCCCAACATTGTAACCATGGATGATAAAACAATAGCCTCAATAGATGAAAAGTGGGAAAGTCTTGGCCTAGGAAAATTGGTTGAAAGTCCTTCGAATAAATTAAAGCCATTGGTTAAAGGAGATGGAGCAGTAAGATCATAATCTATAAAGTCTCCTATTAAAGGATTTATTCTCGTTGTATTTTTAATCGCTATCAAAAAAAACGAAACCGATTCCATCGTCTGAAACCGGTTTCAATCAAAGATATTACTCTTCCTTATTTTTTATAATGAATCACCAAAATCAGCTTTGAATTTGGCAACCAGCTTTTCTGTCCAGTCTCCAATTGGTTCTAGACGTCCCATAAAAAAGCGAAGTACCGGAGGTTCTTCCACCCATTGCAGACCGCCAACCAATTCACGATTATCGTATAACCATTTCACACGGTCAATCACATACATGGTTTGCGAAAGAGTAAATACACGACGTGGAAATGCTAAACGCAATAATTCAACATCTGCCAGAATATCATCGCCATTTTCATCGCGCACACTCGAAATGGTCCCTCTCTCCATCCCACGAATGCCAGAGATAATATAAAGCGCTGATGCCAGTGCACCTGCCGGATATTGTTGTTGCGGAACATGTTTTAGAAAACCCATCGCATCAAGATGGCAGCCAAGTGCACCTGCCGGTGTAATTACCGGAACACCGGCAGCATCAAGGTTATCAACAGCATATTTGATAAACGAAGGCGACTGACTGATTACAGTATCGTCACAGGTTTCTCTTAAACCAACCGCCATGGCTTCAATTTCACGAACCGACATACCACCATAGGTAAGAAATCCTTCATACAACACGAGCAGGTCTCTCATTTTCAGGTAATATTCCTTTTTGTTGGTTACAATACCACCACCGCGTGTTGAACTTACTTTGCGACTTGAGAAATAAACCAAATCCGCATATCCACACATTTCAAGCAAAATATCCTTGATTTCAGCATTTTTAAATTCCTCTTCACGCTGCTTGATAAAAAACGCATTCTCACCTATTAAGCTGGCATCCAGTACCATCATCGTATCATATTTATCACAAACTGCCCTTACATCACGCATATTCTGCATGGAGAATGGTTGCCCCCCAATCAGGTTGGTCGAGGCTTCCATCCTTACAAAGGCAACTCTTTCCTTACCGTATTTTTCAAAAACTGCATTAAGTTTATTTATATCGATATTTCCTTTAAACTGTTTTGAACTTTTTATATCCAGTGCATCATCTCCATAAATCTCCAGGACTTTTCCACCATTTAGTTCCATGTGCTCTTTGGTAGTTGTGAAATGGTAGTTCATCGGGATAACATCGCCCTGCTTAATAAAAGCCTGCGAAACAATGTTCTCTGCCGCACGTCCCTGGTGCACAGGCAGAACATAATGTTTTCCAAAAACTTCTCTGGCTGCTTCTTCCATGCGGTAAAAACTTTGCGATCCGGCATAAGCGTCATCAGCCTGCAACATTGAAGAAATCTGGTTGTCACTCATGGCATTGGTACCTGAGTCTGTCAACATATCAAGAAAAACATCTTTAGTATTCAGAAGGAAAGTGTTGAAACCAGCCTCTTCTATCGCTGTTTTTCGTTCGTCGATAGGTCGTAAAAATAATTTTTGTACGATACGTACTTTGTGTTGTTCCACCGGAATCTGTTCACCACTATAAAATTTAATGGTTTTCGTCTGATTTGTCATTTTTTATTGGTATTTAATTTCGAAACATAAATTTTCTAAAAATAAAACCTTCAAATTGAAATTTTCACCTTTAAATAAAGATGTTTATCAATTTGATGAAATTTATAATCGTTCAAAACAATGCTAATAGTTCCTGTACTCCTTTTTCAGGTAAATACTATTAACAAAACAAGTGTTTGTTATCGCTTTAGATGTTCGAAGGTAAGTATGTAGTGTTGATGCGATTTTACTGAAATCAGTTAGAAGCTTCCTGTATTTTTTTGTAATGACAAATCGATAATTCGCTGTTTGGGCCGCTATGAAAATGGAGACCATTACCCTCGCAATATTTAAAAAATTCACAAGAAGAACATTCACCGGTTTTTGCCCAGCTTCGATCGCGATGCAACTGAAATTTGGTTTCCCATATTTCGCGAAAACTATCTTCGTAAATATTCCCCTGAATAAAATTATCGCGCAAGTTCGGGCAGGCTGAAATGGAACCGTCCGTAAGAACCGAAGCAACATTTATACCAGCCCGGCAAAAAAACAGGTTGTCACGTACTTCACCTTCATAATACCCGAGAAATCCTTCGCAGCCAAAATTTACTTTTAAATCGTTTTGTTTGCGTTCGTTTGCAATAAAATCAAAAACACTTTTAAAATCGTTGGGAGGTAACTGAAGATCATTCATTTGAGCAGCGCGCCCAATTGGGGCAATCGTAAAAATCCGCCACTCTGTTACACCAAGCTCAAGTAACAGTTTTTTTATTTCCGGTAGTTCGCCAACATTTTTCCGGTTGGCACAAGTAACCACATCAAAGCGGAAGTCATGAATTTTAGACAGGTTTGCAATTGCTGAAACTGCATTTTTAAAACTATTCTTATTTCCGCGCAGCCAGTTATGCGATGCCTCCAGGCCATCTAAACTAATGGTAGCTGCCCTCATCCCCGTATTTAATAACGACTGGATCCTTTCGTGTGTTAAATGAAAACCATTGGATACGATTCCCCACGGAAAGCCGCGTTCATATAATTGTTTTCCGCAAATTTCAAGGTCTTTTCGGAGTATGGGTTCACCGCCGGTAAATACGACCATGGTGTGGTTTGGCTCCACAATTTCCCGAATATCATCAATCGCTGAAATAAAATCGGCTACCGGCATGTCCTTTGTCGCTGCTTCCTTTTTACAGTCGCTGCCACAATGCAGGCAATTCAGATTACACCGCAATGTAGCTTCCCAGAAAATATAATTCAGTTGATGAATTTTTTTAGCGTTCTTCCTGTATTGTCGAAAAAGTTCGAGAGCAATTTTCTTTCGGAACGTGAGTTTTTGAGGCATTAATTTTCTGCTTTCAATTTTACATCAAACTCTTTCGAGGTTTCGCCTTCATACCAACCTTCACCGTTTTTAAATTCAGGATCAACAAAAACTACCACGGTATCTAGTGTTTGATAGTTTCCGTTTTCACCTCCGTCGATATCAGAGAATTGAATAAAGAAATTTTGATCTTTTGGAAAAGCTTCTACGCTGATGTTGTATTTTCCATCCGAATCGGTGTAAGTAGAATCGTAGTCAACTTTTACTTTAATTCCTGGTATTTTTTCGTTATCCTGATTCGTAACCATTCCGTTTATTTTGAAATCGGCATGCGGACTACCGTATTCATAACCACCAATACAACCATTTAAAGCAGCCGTACTTCCAATACCCAACAGCCATAAAAAAAAAGCAATAAACCGATTGTAAGTTTTGGCGATTTTCAGTTTCATAATTATTTGGTTTTATGGCAAGATACCAATTAACAACAAAAGGTTGCGTAGGTAGAAAAAATATCGCTGAATTTAACTTTAGATTGAATAATAATAAAAAGGAAAACAAGTGATTAAAAGCCCTTATAAATAAACCTATTTCAGAATTATTTCGAACCGGCGGGCGTCTACTTTTAGAATGTTTCTTCAAAAAACCTTATTCAGAGCATTGAATTTATATCAAAAACCAACAATACATTGATTTACAATACATAAAACATATTCTAAGTTTAGTTTCGGCGAAGTAAAAAGATCAACTTTTCATATATTGTCTCTCCCACATTGAAAATCAAAAACCAGATTAGTCAACTTTCTCACTTTTGAGAAACTTCTTCTTTTCTCTTTTTGTAAGTTCTTTTGTCAGAAGCTCATTATCAATATCCGCTTCGTATGACTTTCCATTCTCTAATTTCTGAATCCCATCTGTTGTAAGAAAAACCGGATTGATAAAAGCATAATAGTTGACTTTATCTTTCATCGTTTTACTTGGCTCCTTTCCCGGATCTACAAAATCAAGATAAAACAAACTAAACCGCAATTGACCTTGCTCCCTTTTATCGTATTTCGCAACCGTTCCAAGCGGAGTCCCGGGATATACATATTGCCCTTCTTTAACCAAAATTCCACTTTTATTTATGCCTTCGTACCTTGCAAACGTTCCATCAGCATGTTCAATTAAAATGGTATTAATTGTACTTTGATAAGAAACTTCAACATCTGTATGATAATCGTTATCGCTAACTATTTCAACAACCTCTCCCTTTCGTGCAGCAAATGCAGTATCTCCTTCAGAAACAATAAATTGGTATGCCGCCCAGCTTTTAGGTCTGGCTGAACCGAAATACCGCTCACTCAAATTTGTCATATTATAAACTGATGCTTCTTTGTTTAATCCGGTAGGCAAAAAATAAAGAAAATCCGGATCGAAATTAGGCTTCAGTTTACCGCGAATATACCAGTACTTGTAACTATAAGAGATATCTTGATTGTCGGTACTTGGTTTTAACGTAAATAATTGACCTGCTGCCCCAACTATCTCCCCATTGTATCCACTGGAATTTGCATTATTAAGCCGGGTAAACCAAACACTGAGAAAATAAGTTCCAAATTTCTTCTTTTGAAAAGAAAATGACACACTTCGATCTGTATTGCGCTTACTATCAACTGTAATAATACTACTTTGTGCATTTGAATCAATAAAAAAGAAACTTCCGAGAAGTAATAAAATCAGGTAAGTGATTTTCATTTTATGTAAGTTTGGTTCGTTAGCAATATTATATATTATTTTCTTTTCGGGGACTTTTTATGAACTATTCTTGCACAGAAATGACTTTAGATAAAGTCTATTTCCAAACAAGTTCCAGAATTTTTTCGAGCCAGCGGGCATCCACGTCAGAAAATGAAGCTTTGTCTTTGCTGTCGACGTCGAGCACGCCGATGATTTCGCCACTTTCGTTTTTAAACGGAACGACAATTTCAGAGTTCGAGCGCGAATCGCAGGCAATGTGGTCTGGAAACTGGTGCACATCTTCAACAACCAATGTTTTCTGTTGGTTGAACGCAGCCCAGCAAACACCTTTATCTTTCTCTAAAATCTGGCAAGCCACCGATCCCTGGTACATATTCACAGTCATTCTATCTTCGTCAAGCAGGTAAAAACCGGTCCAGAAAAAATAGTCGAATTTATTGTGCAGCACAGCAATAATGGTCGCCATTCTGGCCTGAGCATTATTACTCTTCAATACCAGTTCACTCAACTGTTTGTAAATGCGTTCGTAACGTCCTTCTTTCTTTTTGTCTTCCATTGCTTTGTCGGATTTCATTTGCGAAATAACAAAAAAATGTTTGTAGAGTGATGTCCTCTTTCAAAAAGATGATATCCTTTGGAGAAAGCCGTTCGTGTCATTTCGTTCTTTTTCCTTATTTTTGCGGCCAAATCAAAGAATAGAATGGCACAAAAACCTTCGATACCAAAAGGCACCCGCGATTTCTCACCCGTTGAAATGGTGAGAAGAAATTATATTTTCGATACCATTAAAGATGTTTTTCGTTTGTACGGTTTTCAGCCCATTGAAACACCGGCGATGGAAAACCTCTCCACACTGATGGGAAAATACGGGGAAGAAGGCGATAAATTGTTATTCAAAATTCTGAATTCCGGTGATTTTATTTCGAAAGTTTCTGAGGAAACTTATGAGGGAAAAGACTCGGTAAAAATTACTACTCAAATTTCTGAAAAAGGATTACGTTACGACCTAACCGTACCGTTTGCCCGTTTTGTGGTGCAGCATCAAAACGAAATTGTTTTCCCGTTTAAACGTTACCAGATTCAACCGGTTTGGCGTGCCGACCGGCCGCAAAAAGGTCGTTACCGTGAGTTTTACCAATGCGATGTGGATGTAATCGGCAGCGATAGTTTGCTAAACGAAGTAGAACTGGTTCAGATTATTGATGATGTTTTTCAACGCTTGCAAATCAATACCCTTGTGAAAATCAATAACCGGAAAATCCTTTCGGGAATTGCTGAGGCTATTGGCGAAAAAGAGCGAATTGTAGATATCACTGTGGCCATCGACAAACTGGATAAAATTGGCATTGAAAAAGTAAATGATGAAATGCTTGAAAAAGGTATTTCTCTGGCCGCTGTTGAAAAACTGCAACCCATTTTGAAACTGGAAGGAAATACCACCGAAAAGCTGGAACAAATTGAAACCGTAATCGGAAGTACCGAAGTGGGTGCAAAAGGAATTGCAGAGATGCGCACAATGTTTGGCTATCTCGATAGATTGGATCTAAAAACAGATGTGGAACTTGATCTTACACTTGCACGTGGATTGAATTACTATACCGGTGCCATTTTCGAAGTAAAATCGAAAGACGTTCAAATCGGTAGTATTTGCGGTGGAGGACGTTATGACGACCTGACCGGAATTTTTGGTCTGCCTGATGTTTCGGGTGTTGGTGTTTCTTTTGGAGCTGAACGTATTTACGATGTACTTACTTCACTCAATCTATTTCCGCAGGATTCACTGGAAACCACCAAAGCACTCTTCATTAATTTTGGAGAAAAAGAAGAAGCCTATTGTTTGCCCGTGTTGGCGCAATTGCGTAAAAGTGGCGTAAATGCCGAGATTTTCCCGGAAAACGCAAAAATGAAAAAACAGATGAATTATGCCAACCGCAAGGAAATTCCTTATGTTATAATGGCAGGAGAAGAAGAGATGGCTTCTCAAAAATTTACGCTTAAAAATATGCAAACCGGCGATCAGCAGCTGGTCAGTTCCGAAGAACTGATAAAAGTCCTGTCTTAATACACTCAATTATAAGATATTGCCGAAATAAACATCTAATATGAATATTCCGGTACCGGATCGGCTTGTAAAAACCCTTGGCGGAGACGTTCGTTTTCCATGATGTTACCGATTGTATTTTCTGTTCTGAAATGCAGCTTTTGTATTTCATTTCACGACACGCTATTTCTTTTATAAAATCCCAACTTTTAAAATCAAATTTGCAATCATGGCAAAACGAACTTTTGAAATAACACCCAACAACCTTACCTACAACATTATTGAAGATATTCTTGAAAACGACATAAAGCTGGTTCTTTCCGACATTTCCATCGAACTGATTCAGAAAAGCAAGAAATATTTGGATCGGAAACTGGAGAAATCAGAAAAGCCATTGTACGGCATTAACACCGGTTTTGGTGCTCTTTGTGATATTGAAATTTCCAAGGACGATCTGAGTAAATTACAGGAAAACCTGGTTGTTTCGCATGCCTGCAACGTAGGCCCCGAAGTTCCGGCAGATGTGGTAAAACTGATGCTGCTGTTAAAAGCACATGCTTTATCGAAAGGAAATTCTGCGGTTCAATTGATCACGGTTCAGCGTATTATCGATTTGTTTAACAACAACATTCTTCCGGTTGTAAAAGAGCAAGGTTCATTAGGCGCCAGCGGCGACCTCGCTCCACTTGCGATGTTGTTCCTGCCCTTGCTGGGTTTGGGAGAAGTAAATTTTGAAGGGAAAAGAGTCAGTGCGGCCAGTGTTCTGGAAAAATTTGGTTGGAAACCTATTAAACTGGAAGCAAAAGAAGGGCTGGCCTTGCTAAACGGAACCCAGTTTATGAGCGCTCATGCCGTTTACACACTTCTGAAAACATTCCGGATTATTGATCAGGGCGACATTATCGGGGCACTCTCACTGGATGCTTTTGACGGGCTGATTGAACCTTTCTCTGAAAATATTCAACGGATGCGTCCACACAAAGGACAGGCTGAAACGGCGAAGAATTTCAGGAATGTACTTGCCGGAAGTGAAATGCAGGCGAAACCGAAAAAGCATATCCAGGATCCCTACTCTTTCCGTTGTATTCCACAGGTACATGGAGCAGTGAAAGATGCAGTCAAATACGTGGCCAAAGTAGTTGAAACAGAAATCAACTCTGTCACCGATAACCCGACTGTTTTTCCTGATGAGGACCTGATTATCTCAGGAGGTAATTTTCATGGAGAACCGCTTGCGTTATCCCTTGATTTTCTTGCTATGGCGTTGAGTGAGCTGGGCAGTATTTCAGAGCGAAGAACATACCGGCTTATTTCAGGAGAACGTGAACTGCCGGAATTTCTGGTGGCCAATCCGGGGCTGAATTCAGGTTTTATGATCCCACAATATGCTGCTGCATCAATTGTTAGCCAAAACAAGCAATATTGTACTCCTGCTTCGGTTGATTCCATTCCATCGTCGAACGAACAGGAAGACCACGTAAGCATGGGTGGGAACGCTGCCACCAAAGCATTAAAAGTGGCATTAAATACTGAAAAAATCCTGGCAATTGAATTGTACAACGCTGCACAGGCTATGGACTTCAGAAGACCTGTTAAAACCTCGCCTTTCCTTGAAAATTTTCTGAAAGATTACCGGAAAACCGTGAGTTTTGTGGAAGAAGATACACTGATGTACGTTGGAATAGACAAAACGGTTGATTTTATGAACCATACCAAAACCAAACGTTTGGCGCGGTAAAAATTTTGAACACGTTGTTTGATACTAAATAATGCATTCAAATTCAAAACCCGGGGTAACCCCGGGTTTTATTTTCTCACAAACTGAGAACATGTCGTCCCTCTTTCATATAATCTGTAATCTCTCCCATGTATTTGACTTCAACCCCCAGTTCTTCCAGTTTATCTGAAATTCCGTACATATCAGAACATCCCTTACAGGCTTTTACTGCGGTTCCCTGTTCCATAATTTTCTTCACATAGTCCTGAATATCTTTGTTTTCAACCAAAACTTTTTGAGATGGTCCCCAAACTACTAGTGTGACATCTTTCCACCAATCGAATCGTTTTGAATTGAAAGTGTACATTAAAACCATTTTTTCGGCAACTTCTTTATCTCCACTAGTCCAAAGAACAACCAGTTTTTCGGAAGCCGGAATTTCTTCCATCTGTGGTTCTGTTTTTACAACAGATTCAATTGCCAGTCCGTTTAATGAAAAACCCACCAGCATAAGCATTACAATAAAAATTCGTATTTTCATTTTTGTGTATTTTAAGATTTAGAAACTATTATTTACAATAAAATCATCCAGCGCTTTTTTCTCTTTCTCAGGCCATTCTATCGGAACACCAAGCGGAGTAAAACATACACGGGTATATTGACCCGGGATATTAAATACCTTTTGGGTCAACTCTTCAGAAAATGAATCGGTAATATGGACAGTTCCGTAACCAAGTGCCCGCGCAGCCAACATTAAATAGCCTGCAGCGAGTGGCCCGTCCCAATGATTGTAAGTTGGATAGCGACTGTTATTATCTGTGAGGACCACAATGTAAGCCGGCGCCGACAAGTAGCCTTTTGTTAACTGATCTCTAAACTCCTTTAATTGTTTCTTTAGCTCAGCGCCTTCCAGTTTCTTAGAATCTTTTAGGTAAGCTTCCGCCTCCTTTAGCTTCGCTGTTTTTAAAGCCTCAATTTTCTTTTTGTCGGTTATTACCAGAAATTTCCAGGGTTGCTGGTTTCCGGATGTTGGCGCCATCCGCGCTGCATCAATAATTTTTTCAATATCCGATTCCGGTACCGGATCAGATTTAAATGCACGCACCGAACGGCGGTTTTTAACCACTTCCCAAAAAGAATCTTCCGAAGATGAGACTAAATTTTTTCCGGCTGCACGTACGACCGGCGCAACGGTTAACCCGGCAAGAATGGAAGCTCCTGCCTTTAAACTGTTTCTTCTGTTCATTGTTTAAAATTTTAAAGGTTATTTGTTGATTTCACTGTGTCAATTTAATTCCATTCAGGTTTTCGAACCGGGCTTTAAACCCCCAACCGCCAAAGTTCTCGGCTACCATGATATAGATTTCGTTTTTGCCGTTTTTCAAATCCAGATAAACCGAATCGAAATACCCGATAGTTCCCAAAAACCGGTAATCTCTGCTGGTGTAAACATCACTTCCCTGCCAGACAGCTTTATCGTTTACAAAGATTTTGGCGATATCGCTAAAAGCAAAATCCATTCGTTTAATTACATCCGTTTCTGCATTGATTTCAATTTTCAAAAGAACCGCATTCTTCTTTTCCTCCAGTCCGCTGGTTTTTGCGATGTTTAATAAGCCATCGGCTTCGGTGCCCCATTTTTTAAATGCCAGTTTTTTAGCAAAGTTGGCCGGAAATAAATTTTCGTTGATTAATGAAGTAAGGTCAAACGCTTCCGAAACATTGTAAGATTGAATGACTTCGTCTCCCGCTTTAACTATTTCTTTAAACGTTCCTTTCAGTTCTGGCGAATCAAGGTTTGTTACTTTAATATCAGCAAAACGTGCCGGTCCATAGAATGCTATTTTGCCTTCTCTTTCACCCAGTTTAAGTTCGTGAACAACCAAAACCGGCTTTTCCATATCGGTGATATAAACTTCACCCTTTGCTCCGGAAATAACCAGCTTAACTTTAAACCACTCATCAAAAACATGTTGCTTTGCCGCACTGTAACCATCGCCGTAATACAACTGCCAGCCGGCAATTCCATTATAAACAGGCGTGTACTGCATGGCATCCGGATTTCCGCTCTGGTGTTTTCGGATATAAAACTCTTCTGTGTTTCCACCACCATCTCCATGAAAACGTATTCCGGCAAAACCACGGCCCGGCTGTATACACATACTAAATTCTATGATCCCGTTTTTAAAATTCAGATTCTGCGCAACAGCAACTCCTTCATCGGTTCTTATACATTCTTTGTTTTTATACTCCTCCTTTACTACTTTTCCTTCTGTCTGCCAGTCAATTCCATCCAGTTTAACAGAATTTTGTGCCGTAAGAGAAAATGTACCGAGGGGAAATAAAGCAATCGCAAATAGTAATGAATAAATTGTTTTCATGACTTATAATTAATTGATTATCTGAACTAAAGTTCCGGAAATACACTGAGAATCAATGATCAAAATGCATTCAAAAGCTAAACAAAGTTTGTTCAGCCTGTTAAATTGGAATGTTCTTATTAATTTTAAGCCAGAAATACCAAGATCATGCAAAACGAAACTGACTTTGAAAGAGTGCTGATAAAAAACATCATTTTTCAAATTTCTGAAGTCTTGCAACTAAATACTCCTGACCAATGGCAACAGCGTGATTTTGAAAATGTAAGCATTCAACTTGAAGAAAAAACAGGAATCAATTTAAGCGTATCTACTTTAAAAAGACTTTGTAAAAATCAGTTTCAAAATATACCTCAAAAAAATACCCTGAATGCATTAGCTCAATTTTTAGGCTACAAAGACTGGTATGATTACAAAGTCAGCAATACTGCTAATGATGAAAAAACAACAGAAAAACCGTTCGTAAAAAGAAACCTGAAGCTTAATAAGAAACTTATCTACATACCGATTTCTGCACTCGCTGTGCTGGCAGTGCTTTTACTTATTAAAATTACGAAACCGGCACAAAGTTATACTGAGGTTAAGTTTTCGAGCAGGAAAAACGTAAGTACCGGTGTCCCGAACACGGTAATTTTTAATTACGACATTTCGATGTGTGATTTTGACAGTGCTTTTATTCAGCAGTCGTGGGATATCAGAAGACGGGCAAAAATTGCGAAGAACGAAATGCATTCTACCTCTATTTACTATTACCCGGGATACCATCGTGCAAAATTGCTGATAAACGACCATCTGGTAAAGGAGATACCGGTGTATATTACGACAGATGGTTGGCTGAAACTAATACAGAATCCGGATAACGATTTAATTCCTGTTTATGTGAATGAGAATTGTGAATCAAACGGAGAAATGTACATGCCTCCTGAAATCGTTGCAAGTCATAACATCGACCTTTCGGAACACAATTACTCTACCTGTTTTTATTACGTGAACGAAGACTTTAGCAGTGACAGCGATAATTTCAGGTTAAAAACACGGATAAAAAACAATATAGATGATGGCGCTTTGGTTTGCCAAGTCTGTGAGATCTCAGTTTTCTGCGAGAATGCCCGCCATTTTATTCAGGTGTGTGATCCCGGATGTATTGCAAGTCTGCTTCTCAAATTCGGAGATCGATATATTTCAGGATCAAACAATGACCTTTCGGCCTTTGGCTGCGATATGAATTTATGGAATGATGTGGAACTCAAGATTGAAAATAAACTGGTTACTGTTCTTTTAAATGGTAACGAAGTTTATAAAACATCTTACGAAAACAGCAACGGTGCAATAAAAGGGATCTCATACAGTTTTGCAGGTAGCGGTGCAATCGATTATGTGCAGCTTTTCAACAAGGAAGAACAACTGGTTTATGCTGACGATTTTGAAAACCAATAAAAGAAAAATGTTCTTTCAATTATAATTGTCTCTTATTCAAAAGCTCTCCTGCCCCGTTTAATAAAAGAGAATAGCGAACCAGCATTTCATCACGAATAATAAGTTCGAATTGGGTTTCTTCGTTGTATTCAATCTTAATTGCGTTCATTAATTCACCAAACTTTTGCCCAACCTGCTTAATCTTGTTCGGTAATTCTTCCAAGATCAAGTTTATTTTCAGTGATAACATAAATCCGTCTTTTTGATATGTAGCAATATTCTCATGCTCATCATGATAAAATACAACCTCATAAACTTCATCCATTTTTTGCCATTCGGCATTCATCGCGTCACTGAATTTTTTCTGAAAATGTTGCTGAATAGCTGCGGGGACATGAACTTCTTTACTGTGGACGAATATTTTCTGAAAGAAATTTTTTATTTCCATAGCTTTGATTCTATTTGATTTTTTGACGCCAAAACATTCTAAAGTAACGCATTGTATCGTTTAATCTTTTTGAAATTCGGTTTGATATAAATAAATTACCCTTGTACGCGCTCTCTTTAACCTCATTTTCACTGCATCTTCGCTGATTCGAAGTGTTTGTGCGATTTGTTTTCCGGGCAGATTATCCTGGTATTTCATTATTAATAATGCTTTTTCTTCGGGATGGATCATCTCCAGAATTTTCAGAAGGTTCTCATAGCTCAGATTTTCGAGATCGGCTTCCGATTCATCGGGGATGTCCTGAATTTCGTTTTCGCTGTTCCAATTCGGATAGTGCAGTTTCTTTTTCTGACGGAGATAATCAATTGAATAATTATAGGTAATAGAGTATAACCACGATGAGAACTTTGAATTTCCTTTGAAGCCAGGTAACTTTTCATAGGCTTTCGAAAGAATATCGTTTGCAAAATCTTCTGCCTGACCTCTGTTTTTCAAAAAGCTGTGACATTTGTCTACAACTTTGGAATAATAGCGGTTATAAAGCTCTTCGAAAAGCTCTGAGCGCTTATCGTCAACAATGTAACGAACCAGTTCCTCGTCACTAACTCCTTTCCATTTTGCCTTCGACATAAAACAAATTTCAGAAAAAGAAAAAAATTTTAGATTCCTGCGTTACTTCCATTTTAGTCTCCGTCTAAATGTAAATTTCGACCATGATCTATTTAACCACGAATGTAATCAATGGGATTGGAATTAAGTACAGAAAATACATAATTGGATTAAAAATGAAAAAGAATTTAATGACCTTGTTTGCCGCCTTCAGTGTGGCTGTTCTGTTAAGTAGCTGTGGAAAAGTTCCGCAAGCAGAAATTGATGCAGCAAATGCCGCTATTGAAGCCGCACAAACTGCCGGTGCCAATGTTTATGTTGCTGCTGATTTTGCAGCATTGCAAGACTCAATGAATGTAGTAAACCAGAAAGTTGAAGAACAAAATGGTAAACTCTTTAAAAATTACAAAGATGTAAATGCAATGCTAACTGTGGTTACACAAATGGCTACCGAAGTACAAAGCAAAACGGAAGCAAAAAAAGAAGAAGTTAAACAGGAAATCGCCACCCTTGAAACTGAAGTGTCAGGACTGATTGCAAGCAACAACGAACTTATTGCGAATGCTCCTAAAGGCAAAGAAGGAGCAGCTGCCCTGGAAGCAATTAAAGGAGACAATAGCGTTGTTGAAACAACCATGGTTGAAGTAACAACTCTGACTGCTTCAGGCGAATTAATGGCTGCACTCGACAAAGCCAAAGCCGCCAAAGAAAAAGCACAGGGTCTGAACGACGAACTGAGCGAAGTAATTGCCAAATACAGCAAAAACAAGAAAAAATAAGATACCGTTTAGCCAAAACGAAATCCCCGGGTCTTGTTTCCCGGGGATTTTTTATTGTTAACGTTTATGCGTAAAAAAATACTTTTCGGAGCATTTGCATTCGTCCTGTTACTAATAATTGTTATTGCTGTTTTAGTGATCAGAGCTCCGAAACCACCTACTTCTGAATTAAAAATGGCACTTGAAGCCCTGAGTAATGCACAAAAAGCCAATGCAGAAATCTATGCAAATGAAGCCTATAAACAAGCACGAATGGCATATGATTCGGCGATGGATGATTGGGCAAAGCAGAATGAACGTCTATATGTTTTCCGCGATTATTCAGAAGTAAACAGTTGGGTGGAAGTGGTGATTGAGAAAGCTGATGAAGCACAGAAATTATCAGGAAAACGCTCAAAGTCAACCAGCAATAGAATTAAAGAGGGCATTGCCAAGCTTGATAAGAAGGTAGTTATCTTTGAATTGTACTACAAACGGATGCCTCTACCGCAAAGTATTTTAAAAGCACATAACAAAGGAGTATTGAAGTTATCAGAAACCCGGCACGCCTTCGAAAACAAACGATTTAGCGTTGCTGAGAAACATTTTAGGGAAGCGTGGGAACTGATTAATTCGTCGAACGACAAAGCAGAAATACTTGTACAGAATTGGTTTAGTGCACATAGCGAATGGCAAAAACAAGCAAAACAAGCCGTGCAACTTTCTGCCAACAACAAGAAAGTGCTTTTGGTAGATAAATTCGCACACACTTGTACCGTTTACCAAAATAAGAAAGCAATCAAGACTTTTGAAGTGGAGTTTGGGAAAAACTGGATGGGAGATAAATTATTAAAAGGTGACAAAGCAACACCCGAAGGTATTTACAAGATAACCAACAAAAAAAGCGGAGCACAAACAAAGTTTTATAAGGCACTGCTGATCAATTATCCAAACGATGAGGACCGTGCAAAGTTTGAAAAAGCAAAAAGCAAAAAACTAATTCCGTCGAATGCCGATATCGGTGGTCTCATTGAATTTCACGGGATGGGTGGGAAAGGCGTTGATTGGACTGATGGCTGTATTGCGCTTACAAACAACGACATGGATGCGCTTTATAAAATCATAAATACGGGAGCTACAGTTATTATCGTTGGATCCGTTCAACCGCTTGAAGCAATCATTAAAGACTCGGTATTAAAATGAGGAAAATTTCATTATCTATATCATGCAATTCGTTGAGATCAAAGAAGCTCAGTTTCATTCTGCGGGGTCTTCTTTTCTCAATCTCCTCATTCTTGTTTTTTGCATGGATGATTTGGAGTGTTGCTCCCTGGATTAAAAACCAGCCTTTGTTTTTCAAATCGAAAGTGGAGGTCACTTCAACATCTTCCAATACTCCTGATGTAAACCTTCTTCGTGCCGAGAATTTGGTTCTTCAGAAGAAACTTGACCGTATGACCCCAGGCGGAGTATACCTGGTAATCAACACTTCGGATAACACTTTCTTCTTGTATAAAAACAAAGAATTGTTCAGGAAGGGAATGTGTTCGACCGGAAGTTTTATTAAACTGGAAGCTGCCAACAATAAAAGCTGGATATTTGAAACCCCTAAAGGAGTTTTTACAATTAAAGGAAAAATTACTGACCCGGTGTGGAGAAAGCCGGATTGGGCATTTGTTGAAGAAGGATTACCCGTGCCTCCGGCGGGCGACCCCTCGCGTTACGAATATGGTGTACTGGGTGATTATGCACTAAGCCTGGGAGATGGTTACCTGATTCACGGAACATTGTACAAACGTTTTCTGGGAATGCCTGTTACTCATGGATGCGTGCGAATGGGTGACGATGACCTGGAAGCTGTTTATCAAACTCTTCCTGTTGGTGCAAAGGTCTTTATTTTTTAATCAATAATTAAAATGAAACAATCAAAATTATTGAATTGGCTGCTGCTAATTATTTCAGTTTTGCTCCTCTTCATCACATTACAATATATCATTCTTTCTGTCATATCAGTAAGAAGAGTATTTGTTGCTGCCAATTCTTCTGAAATTGGAACCCAAATCGAATTGAATACCAAAGATTCTACATGGCTGGAACTTTATAAACAGAAGAACTGGATGGAATCGCGGTTGAAACTGGCAAAGTCAGATTCTATTTATCTTTCCATCAATTTACAGGATAGTACCCTTCAACTTGAATTAAAAGGTGTTGTTTTGAAAACCTCTTCTATAGCAGAACTCAGGCACGATCGCTTCTTTGATGAATTAACAGGAAACGCTTACCACCATTATTTTGGGCAGGAAGCAAGCGGAGTTCAAACACTGGCAAGTATTGATAAAGTACCGTTAACTGTAAAAAAGGCTCCCAAAGACAGTCTCGAATTCGCTTCTCAAAGTAATGTCATTGACTCGACTGAGGTGCAAGAAATTAACTGGTTGATGCACCTGGATAACGGCATTGAATTAAAAATTAAGGGGATAAAAAGTAAGTCTTCGCACAACAATTCATTCTGGCGCCAACAAAAACTAAAACAGATTAAGAATAACTTTTCGAAAACCCTTATTTTTGAGGTGCCGGAATACAATCCTTCAATTGAAATTTATGTTGATGAAACCGATGCAAAGGCTATTTACCGTGCCATCCCGGCACAACCAATGGTCTGTATTCGTTTGTAAAGCTGATTTTTTCTTTAAAATTTCACCAGCTTTCCTGAACCTAGTTCATTGTCGCCTTGAGTCAGACGATAGAAATAAACACCACTATTCAATGTCGGAAACGAAAAGTCATACGAGTTTTCACCGGAGGTGGCAGAAACTGTCAAATCACGAACCAGTGAACCATTCACACTAATTATCTGAATCCGGATTATCAAATTTCTGTCAGAATGAATTTTGAGATGCAACTCTGACCGGAAAGGATTCGGGAAAAATACCAAAGGTGTTTCTTTCCCAATATCCGGATTTTCAGGATCTTCTCCGCAATTACCAGGCATTTCATAATCCAATCGTCCCAAACGTGCTTTTATCCAATCCTTTAACCAGTTAACTTCATTTTGGTAAGTATTACCAATATAATAGTTGGGCCACACATATTCACTCAAAATAGGCCATCGCTCAAAATTTCTGTCAACAGCGCTTCCCAGGTATGTGGTAAGGCTATCTACAATTCCGATAATATTTTCTTCTGCAAGAATATTTTCTCTCAACATATCCCAGCGACATTTTAACGGATTCACAAAATACGTATCTCCTGCCAGCTTTTTCCACCAAAAAGGAACCTGCCAGTAATCATCTCCTATATCCTGATATACAATAAGGCCATAGGTCAACCAGCCATTGAAATAATCAGCATTCCCAAATGCAAGGTTGTAATCCCAGATCGGACCGGCGTTTAACTTCCCATTCTTATCTTTGTTTAGAAAAGCACTTAAACGGTATCCATCCACATTTTTAGAAAGTTCATTAACGATAAAATAATCATAAAATGATTCCATGTTCATGTAGTTCTGATATCCCTTTTCATCATCGTGCCAAAGATTTTTGATGGCAGTTTCAAAATCGTACACATAATCTTGAATATAGGTCCTTTGCGAAGGTTGAATTTCATCTGCTTCAGGGTAATCATACTGGTAAAAACTACGCGAATTATTTACATTGGTGTATTGCGACCACCAACCATCTCCTCCACTGCCGGTTTGTTTATCAATTTTTATAATGTATCCACCTGTAAGATCTTCTCCACTGATATCATCTGTTTTTAACTTTGCAATATCAACTCTTGCAGAATCGCGCTTTATTTTTTCCATCAACACATAAATGCCTTCGTATTCTTCATTCAGAAATAACTCGACAAAACGGCAACGTGGCACATACGTATCACTTATCTGGTCAGCTATCGTGAAGGTGAGCACGTTTCGTAACAATGATTTATCGGTGTAAGGCGCATATAAAATCCAGTCTTCCTCTGCGGGTAAGTCAAGCAGTGGAAAATCCATGTCTTGCCCTGCATCATCCCGTAATTCCAAACCATACGATTTTTTAGGAAACATTTGAGATGACGAACCGCGCACCTCAATGGCAATATTACCTTTAAAATGACCAGTTGGATCGGAAGTGGAATTATCAGCACCTTTCCCTTTCCAGGCAATCTCCATGCGCGCATCAATCTTAGGGTTATCCGGAATTTCGTGTCCATATGTATTCAAATATACAATAGGAAGTTTCGTGGTAAAACTCTTGTTTTGTGATCTACTTAAAAAAGCAGACAAAAAGAGAGCAATAAATAGAATAGTTCTAAGTTTCATTGGTTAGTTACAAAAAAAGCCCGGGTTTTCTCCCGGGCTTTAAATGTATTGATTTTTCATCAGATTACAGTTCTCTGATCCAGATATTCCGGTAACTAACGGGATTTCCATGATCTTGTAACTGAATTCCTCTTGGCCCGTGTTTCTCGATAAAATATTCAGGAATACCAATGTATTCAGTCGGTCCACGTAATTTTGAATGATTTTGTACAAGAACACCATTCTGCAATACAGTTACAGTAGGTGGAGTAAAATATGTACCGTCTTCATTAAAACGCGGAGCGGTGTAAATAATGTCGTAGGTTTGCCAAACACCAGGCTCTTTACATGCATTTACAAGTGGAGCGTGTTGTTTATACAAACTACCCGCCTGACCATTACGATACGTGCGGTTATTGTAACTGTCCAATACCTGAAGTTCGTAAAGATCCTGTAAGAAAACACCGCTGTTTCCCCTACCCTGACTCTCGCCTTTTACTTCGGAGGGCGTTCTCCACTCGATGTGCAACTGAAAATCTTCAAAAACACGTTTGGTTTTAATAATACCGGTTCCGGCTTTCACCGTTACACATCCGTCAGCAACAGTCCAACCTGGTTCTCCACCATCGGCGTTCGTCCATTCGCGGCCAAGGTCAGTACCATCAAATAAAATAATGGCATCAGACGGAGCATCCGCAGGAGTTTCTCCCGGTGTGATTACTGTTACTTCAGGATCCCAGATCTCTGTCATTCCTGGTACCATTTGGATTGACTCTTCTTGTTGAGCCAAAGCCCACACTGACACAAAAAGCAGTGCAAATGTTAAGATTCTGATCTTCATGATTTAGTTATTTAGATTTTAAAATTAAAGTCCGAGTTCTTCCATAATTGCATCGATTTTCGCATCGGCTTTCGCTTCTGCAGCATCCCAATCATCTCTTGATTTCAACTCGCCTGCTACTTCGAAGTAAAACTTGATTTTTGGTTCTGTACCTGATGGACGAACCGAAATCTTCGTACCTTCTTTGGTAAAAAACTGTAGTACATTTGAAGTGATTTTCTGATCGATTTTTTTCTCTTCTCCTGTATGCGGATTTTTTGCAATTAATGTTTTATAATCCTTCACCCATTCCATTGGAGAACCACCCAGTTCTTTAGGCGGATCGTTACGGAAACGAGTCATTATTTGCTGAATTTCTTCTGCTCCGGTTTTTCCTTTCCGAACCACATATTTCATTTTTTCGCGCGAATATCCGTATTCCAGGTAAATATCCTGAAGCAGTTCATACAACGATTTACCTTGATCCATGGCCCATGCAGCAATTTCGCCCATTAAGGCACATGATGAAACAGCATCTTTGTCTCGCACAAAATCAGATGGCATAAAACCAAAACTTTCTTCTCCACCACCAATGTATTTTTTTATGCCTTCGTTTTCACGAATCACCTCGGCTATAAATTTGAAACCGGTATATACATCGTAAAATTCGATATTGTTGCGACGAGCTACTTCGGCAATTAACTCGGTTGAAACAATGGTTTTTACCACAAATTCATTGCCTTTCAATTTACCGGCTTCCTTCATTTTTACAATGATATAGTAGATAAAAAGTAAAGCTGTTTGGTTTCCGTTAATAATCACATAATCACCATGATTGTTTTTTACAGCCACTCCAATTCTGTCTGCATCAGGGTCAGAAGCCATTACAACATCTGCATCAATTTCTGCCGCTTTTTTGGTAGCCATTTCCATCGCAGCAGGTTCTTCCGGATTTGGTGAAATAACCGTTGGAAAATTACCGCTTACCACATCCTGCTCAGGAATATGAATGATATTGTTAAAACCAAAAGCACGCAAAGCTGCAGGTATCAGCTTCACCCCGGTTCCGTGAATGGGTGTGTAAATAATCTTCATGTCTTTATGACGTTCTACCACATCGGGTGAAATGGAAACTTTCTTCACATTTTCAAGAAATTTATTGTCCATTTCTTCTCCCATGATCTCGATCAACTCGTCGGAGCCATCGAATTTAATGTCTTCCGGTTTGATCTTTGCCACTTCATTCACAATATTTACGTCGTGCGGAGCGACAATTTGTGATCCGTCATCCCAGTATGCTTTATATCCGTTGTACTCCTTCGGATTATGTGAAGCTGTGAGAATAATCCCGCTCTGGCAGCCCAGTTCACGTATTGCAAACGACAATTCAGGAGTTGGACGCAGGTCTTCGAAAAGATAAGCTTTGATGCCATTGGCAGCAAAAATACGCGCACTGGTTTCGGCAAACAAGCGGCTGTTATTACGACAGTCATGTCCAATAGCCACTTTAATCTGATCAAGTCCTGCGAAATTTATCTTCAGGTAATTACTCAGCCCTTGCGTGGCGGCACCTACTGTATAAATATTCATACGATTAGTGCCAACTCCCATAATTCCGCGAAGGCCACCGGTTCCGAATTCGAGATTTTTATAGAATGAGTCCATCAACTCAGTTGTATCCTCCGCATCGAGCAAAGCCTGTACTTTTGCACGTGTCTCGGCATCATATGTATCTGACAACCATTCCTTTGCTTTTGCTCTTACTTCAGTTAATTCCTGATTCTTCATTATTATTATTTTTCTAATCTGTTTATACAAAGCTGTAAACTGTCTCTCCAATAGGGAATTTCAATTCCAAATGTATTCTTTATCTTCGATTTATTCAACACACTGTAATGCGGTCGTTTGGTTGGTGTTGGATATTCTTCACTTACCACTGGTACGACCTTACATTTTACTCCGGAAAGTTCGAAAATAGCCAAAGCGAAATCGTACCAGCTGGTTACTCCTTCATTTGAGAAATGATAAATTCCGGGAACAAAGTCCTTAGAATTAAGTTTCGATTTCTCTATTATTTGAAGAATTATGGTAGCAAGGTCAGCAGCATTAGTAGGGGTTCCTACCTGGTCGAATACAACTTTCAATTCTCCTCTTTCTTTACCCACCCGAAGCATGGTTTTTACGAAATTATTTCCGAATGTTGAATACAACCATGAAGTACGAATTATTAACGCATCCGGATTTTCCTGCTGGACCTTATTCTCACCCTCAAGCTTAGTTTGACCATAAACTCCCTGCGGATCAACTTTATCCGTTTCAACATAAGGTTCACTGGCGTTTCCGTCAAACACATAATCCGTTGAAATGTGGATCATCATGGCACCCGATTTTGCTGCATTTGCAGCCAATATGCCCGGGGCGATTGCATTTATTTTATACGCAGTTTGCTGATCAGTTTCTGCTTTATCAACGGCAGTGTAAGCTGCACAATTGATAACCGCATCCAACTTATTTTCTGAAAAATATTTTTGTACAGCTTCTCCGTCGGTAATATCCAGCGAATCAACATCAGTAAAGAAAAAATTCAGACCGGGATATTCTCCCGTTTGCAATTTTATTTCACTTCCAAGTTGTCCGTATGCTCCTGTAACAAGAATATTCATCCTACATTTTGAAATTCATTTCGGCATTCACAAATGCCGGTGCGTTCATGTCCTTTTCCGAAACAATTGCGCTAGCTTTTTCAATCTTCCAGTCGATTCCCATTTTTTCATCGAATGGATTTATCGAACGCTCCGACTCACGATTATAAACGTTATCACATTTATATGTAAAAATAGCTGTTTCGCTTAAAACTGAAAAGCCATGTGCAAAACCTCTTGGAATAAACAATTGTTTTTTTTCTGTATCATCCAGTTCGAGTCCAAACCATTTTCCAAAAGTTGGCGAATCAGCCCGTAAATCAACAGCTACATCAAACACTTTTCCCTGAACAACACGTACCAGTTTCGCCTGGGCAAAATCGTTCAGTTGATAATGTAATCCACGAACTACTCCACGAACCGATTTTGATTCATTATCTTGGACAAAAGTTGTTTGAATGCCAGCATCATAATACCGCAAATGATGAAAAGTCTCAAAAAAATACCCCCGATCATCCTTAAACACACTGGGTTCAACGATCAACAAACCCGGTAATCCCGTTTCAATAATCTTCATTTGCTAGAAAGGATTTGTTTTTCTTTCGGCCAATCGTAACAAATATTGGCCGTACTGATTTTTACTTAGTGGTTTGGCAAGTTCGATCAATTGATCACGATTGATAAAACCCATCTTATAGGCAATTTCCTCAATACAGGAAACTTTCAGGCCCTGCCTTTCTTCAATGGTGGCAATAAAATTCGATGCCTGTAACATACTTTCGTGCGTACCGGTATCGAGCCAGGCAAAACCACGGCCTAATAATTTAACACTTAAACGTTCTTCATTCAGATATAAGCGGTTCAGGTCGGTAATTTCCAATTCGCCACGTTTCGAAGGTTTCAGGTTCTTTGCTTTCTGAATCACGTCGTTTGAATAAAAATACAAACCTGTTACGGCATAATTTGATTTTGGCTGTTCCGGTTTTTCTTCAATACTGATCACTTTTCCGCTCTCGTCAAATTCAACCACTCCGTATCTTTCGGGATCATTCACATAATACCCGAATACAATGGCTCCATCTTCCAACTTTGCTGCATCTTCAAGGATACTGCGAAAATTATATCCATAAAAAATATTGTCTCCCAGGATCATACACACATTGTCATCCCCAATAAACTCATCACCCAGGATAAATGCCTGTGCCAGTCCGTCGGGTGAAGGTTGAATAACATACGAAAGTTTCAGTCCAAGCTGTGATCCGTCGCCAAAAAGATTTTGATACAATACAATATCCGTAGGAGTTGAAATAATCAGAATTTCCCGAATACCTGCCAACATTAATACTGAAAGCGGATAGTAAATCATCGGTTTATCATAAATCGGTATAATCTGTTTTGATATGGAACGGGTAACCGGATAAAGTCTGGTTCCGGAGCCACCGGCAAGAATAATTCCTTTCATGCTGTCTTGTTTTTCATGTTTGACCAGAGTTATAACTGAGCTTTTAAGCTATTTTCAAGATTGAATAATCATTCAAAAACCTGCATGACAAATGTACTATTTTTGCCGAATTTAGAATGGCTCCGGGTTAAATAAACAAGTTGCAGTCAACATCGGTTTTAATATTGATGTCATGTATTAATAAAATAGCTGATTTCCTTTGTTTTAACTAAATAAAGTCCTACATTTGCGCGCGTTTTTGAATATAATATATTGTCTAACTCATTAATTTATTTAGAATTACATGACTACAGAAAAAAATGAAAATCTTGAACCGGAAGTAAACGAAGTTCCGGCACAGGAAGAAAACAAAGCTGCGGAAGCGGCAAAAGAAGAGGCTCCGGTTGCTGAAGCAACTGAGGAAACCGAAGAAGCAAAAGTGGAAGAACCTGTTGCAGAAGTGACAGAAGAAGCCCCTGTTGCTGAAACGGTTGAGGAAGCCAAAGAAGAAGCACCGGTTACAGAAGAAAAACCGGCTAAAAAAGCAAAAAAAGAAGTAGCTCCAAAAGCTGAAGAAGAATTTGACTGGGACAGTCTGGAAGAAAAATCAGGTAAAGTTTCAGGCAAAGAAAGAGGTGAACTTGAAGCATTGTACAACGACACTCTGAACACAGTTTCTGAAAAAGAAGTATTGCAGGGTAAAGTTATTTCGCTGAACAAACGCGAAGTTGTTGTTGACATCGGTTACAAATCAGACGGTATCGTTAGTTTAAACGAATTCCGTTACAACCCGGAACTGAAAGTAGGCGACGAAGTAGATGTTTACATCGAAAGTCTCGAAGATAAAAAAGGACAGATGATCCTGTCGCACAAAAAAGCCCGTGCAACCCGTTCTTGGGAACGTGTTAACGAATCGCTTGAAAACGACGAAATCATCAAAGGTTATATCAAATGCCGTACAAAAGGTGGTATGATCGTGGATGTATTCGGTATCGAAGCATTCTTGCCAGGATCACAGATCGATGTGAAACCAATCCGCGATTACGATATATTCGTTGGTAAAACCATGGAATTCAAAGTGGTTAAAATTAATCACGAATACCGTAACGTTGTTGTTTCGCACAAAGCGCTTATCGAAGCTGAACTCGAACAACAGAAAAAAGACATCATCGCTAAACTTGAAAAAGGTCAGGTACTTGAAGGTATCGTTAAAAACGTTACATCTTACGGTGTATTCATGGACCTTGGCGGCGTAGATGGCTTGATCCACATCACTGACCTGAGCTGGGGACGTATTTCTCACCCGAGCGAAATTGTTGAACTTGATCAGAAACTGAATGTAGTTATTCTTGATTTTGATGACGACAAAAAACGTATCGCTCTTGGTCTAAAACAATTGACTCCTCACCCATGGGATAACCTGGATGCCAAACTGAAAGTTGGTGACAAAGTGAAAGGTAAAGTAGTTGTAATTGCCGACTACGGTGCATTTGTTGAGATTGCTCCTGGTGTTGAAGGTCTGATCCACGTATCGGAAATGAGCTGGAGCCAGCACCTGCGCAGTGCACAGGACTTCCTGAGCGTTGGCGACGAAGTAGAAGCTTCTATCCTGACTCTTGATCGTGAAGAACGCAAAATGTCACTGGGTATTAAACAACTGAAAGAAGACCCATGGTCAAACATCGACACTGAATATGGTGTTGGAACAAAACATACTGCAACGGTTCGCAACTTCACCAACTTTGGTGTATTTGTTGAAATTACAGAAGGTGTTGACGGCCTGATCCACATTTCAGATCTGAGCTGGACGAAAAAAATCAAACATCCTTCAGAATTTACTGCAATCGGTGATGCCATCGAAGTAGTAGTTTTGGACATTGATAAAGAAAACCGTCGTTTGAGCTTAGGCCACAAACAACTGGAAGAAAATCCATGGGATGTATTCGAAACCATTTTCACTACCGATTCAATCCACGAAGGAACTGTGGTTGAACTGATGGACAAAGGTGCTGTAATTGCACTTCCTTACGGTGTTGAAGGTTTTGCTACTCCACGTCATCTGGTAAAAGAAGACGGAACATCGGTTAAACAAGATGAAAAACTGGATTTCAAAGTAATCGAGTTCAACAAATCGGCAAAACGTATCATTGTTTCACACTCACGTATTTACGAAGATGTTAAACGTGCAGAAGAAACTGAAACACGTAAAGCACAAACCCGCACCAACAAACGTGCGATGAAATCGGTGAGCGATAACATTGAAAAAACTACTCTTGGCGATATCAGCGAATTAGCAGAGCTAAAATCGAAAATGGAGAAAGCCGAGAAAAAAGGCAAATAAGCTGTTGGTTTATTCAAACTGAATTTCGTAAATTGAAGCATGGCATTCGAAATTCGAAAGAAAGGATCGTTTACTTTGGTTAAAGTGAACGCCGAGAGGTTAGATACCAACAATGCACCGGACCTTAAGTCGGAACTGGTTCTTGTCAATAATGAAGGAGAAAAGAATATCGTTCTTGATCTGAGTAGCGTAAATTATTGCGATTCATCCGGATTAAGAGCTGTTCTTGTAGCCAACAGACTCTGCGAAGACGCAATTGGAACTTTTATCCTTTGCGGTTTGCAGCCTGATGTGGACAACCTTGTAAAAATTTCGATGCTTCATACAGTGTTACTAATTACCGACACTGTTGAAGAAGCCGAGAAATTATTGGAAAAGAAAGAAAATCTGTAAAACTGATATGTCTTTCGAACTGACCATATTGGGAAGTAATTCAGCATTACCTACTTCGAACAGATATCCAACAGCCCAGGTACTTCAAGTGCCTGGGCGTTGTTTTTTAATCGATTGCGGCGAAGGAACACAAATTCAGCTTCGTCGTAATAAAATCAATTTTAGCAGCATCCAACACATTTTTATTTCCCACCTTCACGGAGATCATTATTACGGTCTGATTGGTTTAATCTCAACAATGAACCTGATGGGAATAAAAGGAGAACTGCATATTTACGCACACTCCGAACTTAAGAATCTGATTCAACCTTTACTTGATCAAATTCGGGGGGAGCTAACGGTTAAACCCATATTTCATCCTCTTAATTTTAAAAAGCCTCAAACCATTTTCGAGTCCAGAACGGTAGAGGTAATTTCTTTTCCTGTAAAACACAGCATTCCAACCTGTGGCTTTCTGTTCCGCGAAAAACAAAAGCCAGCAAACATCCGAAAGGATATGATCAAAATGTATGACATACCGATTTCAAAAATGAAGGAGATCAAGGATGGAGCAGATTTTGAGTGTGCAAACGGGACTGTTGTTCCGAATGCAGAGTTGACAACACCACCCTCCAAACCAAGTTCTTACGCATTTTGCACTGACACCGCATATTATCCTCCAACTGCTGAAATCATTCGGGGAGTTGAGGTTTTATATCATGAATCAACTTTTCTGGAAGAACTAAAAGAACTGGCAGTCAAAACACAGCACTCAACTGCCAAAGAAGCCGCTGAAATGGCTATTCTTTCAGGGGCAAAAAAACTATTGCTTGGCCATTTTTCCGCACGTTTTAAAAAGACAGATCGCTTTTTGGAAGAGGCAAAGCTTTTGTTTGAGAATACAGAAATAGCAGAAGAAGGGAAAACCTTTCAAATCTGAACATCGAAGACACTTTTGTATCTGACAATATTAAAATCATCAAAATATACTGGTTCTTCAGAACTATTATACAGATAAACACCAAGCTTCTTATCTTCAAGCTTTTTATTGACGAAAAATTCAAGCTTCACCTTTTCCCAGCCATCGTTGCCAGATTCAACCACTTCATTCTTTTTATAAAAAAAGTCCTCACCTGAGACGATAATTTCGCCTTTTGAATTCCCCGTTGCTTTTCGCCAAACTGAAATTTCGAAACTTTCACCCACTTTTAAATTCTCCAAATTTATTGTCATTCCAAAACGATGTTCGTTTTGTAATTTTGCGGAATACATTCCGCTGTGTGCGTAATCATTACTTTGCGTTTCACCATTTCTGAAAACCAAGGAATCAATAGGAGAAATAAAATTATTACTGATTTTCGTTTCTGCATCACAAAAATATTCAGCTGAAACTATTTTCTTGTTGAGCTCAAAGTTCTTTACCGACTTTTTCAGATCAAAAATCATCATATCGTTATAAGTGCCAACCAAATAACTGCAATAACTTTGCAAGTAGGGTTTCTGATACAACTGACCGATAGTTTGTACAATCAGGTACTTCGCCCCCCTGTTTACCGACAGTTGAATCCCCACACTATCCTGATTATATTTTATTCTTTCTCCCCTGTTGAATTTTGCATCGGTATATTCCGTCCACCCTTTTTGATTCATCAAATACAGAGAGACATGGCTGTCATCGGGAATTGAAATAACCGTATCTTTGGCAGTAACTCCCATTTCCCGCAGGAAAGGTGTTGCTGTATAAGTATCATCAAGTATTCCAAAATTATTCCTGCTTCCATAATATCTTTCGTTGATAATTTTGTGAGCATGATGAATATTGAAAAGAATAAAGGCGAAGAAGATTATTCTTGAAATATAAGAATTATAGATTTTGGGGTAGGAAGTTTTTAGGATATAAAACACGCCAATTGTCAACATCAGCGGCAAAATATACATATCGATTGTATAATAATCGTGGTCCCGAAACGTCCAAAACTGGAATAGAACATATGCGATTATTTCTACAAAAAGAAATACAAGAACAAAATTTAACCATTTCAGGTTTTTACGATAATTCAGGATAATAAAAAGAATACCTGACGCAAACAAGATAAGAACCGAAGGATGAAAATAATGTGTAAGCCACACTTTTCTTACACTATTAACAACTCCTAATATTCTCTCTTTATCCAACTCCCAAATAGGAAATATAGTGGTCGAGAAATAAAAACATTCGTGTTTTTGATTATATAAACTTGCATAAATAATCCATGCTCCAATAACGACAAACACACCTGCGACCAATAAAAACTGTCTAACAGGTTTTGTAAAAAGTCTCTTATTTTGTTGAAAAGAAGTTATCCCGAATATCTCAATTAAATAAAGTCCTCCAATGGCAATTAAGCTAAACAGGGCCGTTACTTTAAAACTTGCGGCCAGAAGAAAAATCAGAACTGAAACAGTAAACCATTTCCTTTTTCCCTCAAAATAAAATCGAACAAAATAGTACCACCCCACCATTGAAAATGCAATGGAAGATGAATTACTCAGGAAATTATTTCCATAAAAAACCAGGACAGGAGCGGTAAAAAACAAAATGCTTAAACAGATTGCCCAAAACCCATCATCCAGAATATATTTGAACAACCTGAATAAATAAAACAAACCAATAAAAAATAAGAGTGTATTCAGTATCCGAAATATCCATTCGTGAACTCCAAAGATTTTGTACAACAACGCTACCGAATAATACAACAATGGAATTTCGCTCGTACATGCTTTCCCAGTGGTACCTCCATCAGAAGTAAGGTTGTGGGTTTCCGGCTCGAAGAATTTCATCCCTCCCTGGTAATAATTTAAAGCGAGAGATGCACAGTCTGATTGGCGCCACTTATGAATAGACTCTGGCCGTTTAAAGAAAATTTCCGGGTAACCATAATAATACGATACTACTATTATTGTCAGAATAAATATTATTGACCACCGATATCTCTTCATTATCATTATATGTTCAAGTTCTTCATTTAAAAGTTTCCATCAAAAAATCCCTCGTTAAAATTTACAAGAAAGAGTTTTTCTGTGGGACGGGTAAAAGCGGTATACAACCAGCGATAATATTCTTTATCCAACATATCTTCAGTTAAATATCCATGATCGACAAAAACAGCTTTCCACTGCCCTCCCTGTGCTTTATGACAGGTAAGAGCATAAGCATATTTTACCTGTAAAGCGTTAAAATAAGGATTTTCCCTGATTTTCTTCCAGCGGTCTTTTTTGTTTCTGATTTCCTGATAGTCTTCAGAAACGGTATTGAAAAGTTCACGGTTTTGTTCGTAAGAAAACGAAGCTGATTCCAGAGACAGCGTATCCAAAAAGATTTTACATTCCAGTTCCACATTTTCATAGTCTACAAATCGCAAACTCACGTTTGCAAATCGAAAACCATACAATTCTTCATATCCACGAATGCTGATAATTTCAGCAATATCACCATTGGCGATAAAATCGATTCCTGATTCTTCCACAGGCCAGTAGTAATTGTTTTTAACTACCATCAACAGATCACCGCGTTCTATTTCATTTTCTTTATATAAGATTGAACCACGTATTCCCTTATTAAAAAGATTCGCCCTTTTGTTTGACCTGGTAACTACCGTGGTGTCGAAAATGCCGTATTTATCGTAACATGAGGCAATAGTTTCAATCAATTCAGCTCCGGATATCCTTGAAATATCTTCAAAGTTTTCTATCTCAACAGGGAAAAATCCGCTGTTTTCATCTTCCTCACTTATCAAGGTACGAAGATGGGTTGCGTTGTACAGTATTCCTGAATCTTCAGCCTGCCTTACAACGTCGGTAAGCTCGACTGCTTTCACACTAAAACCAAAATCTTCGAGGACAGCGGGTTCCAGTGCAGGACTCAAAGCTAATCCAACCGGAGGTAACTGTGCAGTATCTCCTACCAAAATTAAACGGCAATTCTCACCTGAATAAACATACTCTAAAAGATCGTCGAGCAACCTGCCACTCCCGAACACCGAATTATCCCCGGCATCATCCGAAATCATTGAAGCCTCATCGACAATAAAATAGGTATTCTTAAAAAGGTTTTTGTCGAGTACAAAACGCCCCATACCGTCAGAGGAGGACTTTTGACGGTAAATACTTTTGTGAATGGTGAAAGCCGGTTTTCCTGTGTAACCTGCCATAACCTTGGCAGCTCTTCCGGTTGGCGCCATTAACACCGACCTTATTTTTAACATATCCAGAACCTGTGTTACAGCATTTATCATCGTGGTTTTACCAGTACCCGCGTAACCTTTGATTAACATGATCACATCGGCTTCATCCGAAGTAATATATTCAGATAAAACATTGATCAGCAGTTGCTGGCTTTCAGTGGGTTCGAAAGGCAGTTTCTGAGTGAGTAAAGTATTTAAGTGATTTTTGATCATGCCAGCCAAAATAACATTCAGTAAAGGAAGCTAATTTATTTTTTTTTTTAAATTTGCAAGCAAACGAAAAATGAACCTATAAAAACATTAAAATGAGAACCGTTATTCAGATTTTACTCGTCGTTGGTGCAATTGTTCTTACATACTTCATTTACCAGAGTATCCAACGTCCTATTCAATTCGATAAAGCAAAACAAGTACGTTACGATGCAACTGTACAGAGATTAAAGGATATTCGCAAAGCCGAATTGGCTTACAAAGATGTTTATGGAGTATTTACAGGTAGCTGGGACACATTAATTCATTTTGTAAAATATGATTCAGTAAGGAACGTAAAAGCAATTGGAGAATTAACCGACAGTATGATCGATGCTAAAATTACTGAAAAGAAAGCCATTGCAATGGGATTAATTATCCGTGATACGATTAAAGAATCGGTTCTCGAATCGTTATTCGGCGAAAATTTCGACGCAAACAGTTTGCGGTATGTGCCTGTTCCTGGCGAACCTTCAGAATTCCACCTTGGAGCAACTATTATTACAACGGGTTCAGGAATTAAAGTTCCGGTTTTCGAAGCAAAAGCGCATAATAATGTTCTTTATCGTGGTTTGGATCGTCAGTTGGTTATTAATTTGAATGACCAGGAACGTATGAACGATAAGTATCCCGGACTACGTGTAGGTTCACTGGTTGAAACAAATAACAATTCCGGTAACTGGGAGTAACACTTATGTATGATTTCGTAAGCGAATCGTTTAACAGAAACAACTCATACGAATATAAATTATCCATTCAGGTTAGCCTGAATGGATTTTCTTTTTGTATCATAAACGAGCCGGAAAGTCATTTACTGGTATTTAAACAGGTTGATTTTGTTATCAGTGGGGAACATCTTCTTGCACGACGATTTCGCGACTGGTATCATGAAGAAGCGTATTTACAGCTTCCTTTTAAAAACAGTGAAGTAGTTGTAACCCACCGGGACTTTTCGTTACTACCGGAACAGCTTGAAAGTGTAAGCCTGAAAAAAACGGTTAGTGAACTACTTTCAGGTGGAAAAGACATTGATTATGCCGAAGGCTGGATTAAATCGATAAAAGCCAAACTGATTTACCACCTTCCTCCTGAACTGGCGAAAACAGTCAATGAATTACTTGGAGAAAGCAGGCTCGTCCATCCTATTCAGAAATTGATAGGTTACCAAAAAAGATCTTCGTTACCTGACCTTGCAATTATTTATCTTGATGAAAAAGACTTGTACCTGTTAGTAAAAAAGAACGAAGAACTTGTACTGAGCAATTATTTCCGTATCAATCATGCCAACGACGCACTGTACTATTTACTCTCAACCGTTCAGCAATTAGGACTTTCTCCAAAACAAGTGACTGTACAAACCTGCGGAAAAGCTTCTTACAGAGAAGAGTTAAATTCAGCATTGCAAAAATATTTCGAACAAGTAACTTTGCTTCTTCCTCAAAACATTAAGGATAGTGAAGTGAGCCAGAAGTTATTAGCTGCTTACCTTTGTTTATTTTAAAATGAGAATTGTTGGTGGAAAATACAAGGGCCGGTTATTTCATCCGGGGAAACGGTTTAATGCACGTCCGACTACCGATATTGCAAAAGAAGGACTTTTCAATATTCTTGAAAACCGTTACGATTTTTCAAATAAAAATGTACTCGATTTGTTCTCAGGAACCGGAAGTATGGGATACGAATTTATCAGTCGGGGCTGTGAACAGGCAACATTTGTGGAAAATAATTTTGTCCATTACAAATTCATCATGGAAGTATTGCAGGCACTTCAAATTGAGAATGCCCGGGTCTTCAAAGCAGATGTATTCAAGTTTCTGAAAAAATCACCCGACCGGTTCAATATTATTTTTGCCGATCCGCCATACGATATGAGAGGCTTTGAAACCGTTCCGAATGCGGTTATGGGAACGGATTTGTTAGCTGCTGAAGGTGTTTTCATTCTTGAACATCCAAAAGAATATAATTTTTCATCTCATCCTAACTTCAAAGAAATCAGGAATTACGGGAAAGTAAATTTTAGTTTTTTCGAGAAATAAAAAAATGAAGCCCTACTCCCGAAGGAATAAGGCTATTTCAATTCACTAAAATAATCACTGTATTAATTTTCTTTTGATGCTGCATCCCACCGGCTTCGTTTCGGAAACAGCAACCGTTTCACCTTTGGAAAGGTTGGTCATTACATTTTTCACATAAGCATTTGTAACATCAGAAGCACTATCATAATTATCGTCAATGGCTCCTTTATAAACCAAGTTGTAATCCTTATCGAAAATAAAAGCATGCGGGGTTGTTTGTCCGCCAAAAGCATTTGCAATCAGGCTTTCTGAATCAACAACATAATGAAAATTGTAGCCAATTTCTGCCGCTTTTTCTTTCATTGCTTCCAGCGACTCAACTCCATCCCGCTTCTGATAATTCGAATTCAAAACAATCATTCCGAAATTGTTTTTATCGGCCCAGGTTTTCAAATCATTGTAACGTCCTTCCCATTTTTTTACAAACGGACAAACATTGCTTGAAAACAACACCAACACTCCATTCTCTTTTTTAACATCATCAATCGAAACGTTATTACCACTCACATCAGTCATTTTCACATCTGTTAATACCGCCTTCTCACCTATTTCAAGATTTCCAGTATTATTTCCTGCAAATGCAGAACCGGAAAATAAAATCATTAAAATAAATACCAATCGTTTCATAGTTTTGAGTTTTAATTAAATACCTAATTGTCTTATTCTAAAACAGGAATCATGAATGTTGGTTCAATTTCTAAACAATATTTAGATTATACGGTTATTGCAGTGTCAAAACAGAAATATGAAAATTGAATCAATCAGAAGGGAATACAAACGAGCTGAACTCAGTGAAATAAATATGGGTGAGGACCCTATCCTTTTTTTTGAAAAGTGGATGAAAGAGGCTCTTGAATCGACTCCAGAAGACGCAACAGATGTTGCACTTTCAACACATGGAACAGATGGGTTTCCACAATCGCGAATTGTATTGCTGAAGCACTACAATGCCGATGGATTTGTATTTTTCACCAATTACAACAGCCAGAAAGGCCGGGCTATTGAGAAAGATCCCCGTGTTGGCTTGCATTTCTTCTGGCCGAAACTGGAAAGGCAGATCAGAATTACCGGTTTTGCAGAGAAAACTTCCACGCATATCTCTGATGAATACTTTCATTCACGTCCGTTTGAAAGCCAGGTGGCAGCTGCAGTTTCAGAACAGAGCAGTGAAATCCCCGATCGGCAATTCCTGGAAGAAAAATTTGAGAAACTTAAAAGCAGTCTTGGAGAGAAAAATCCGGATCGACCTGACAACTGGGGCGGATATTTGGTTCGACCTGAAAAAATTGAATTCTGGCAGGGCCGTGAAAACCGGCTGCATGATCGCATTGTTTTTGAAAAAAACGGAAAAAGCTGGAAAATAAAGCGGTTAGCACCTTAAAAATCGAGATTCAGTTTCTGCTTCAGCAATGCCAGGTTTGGATTCTTACTTGCCATTGCCTGGTATTTTTCAATATCAGAATAAATAACCTTCTCCCTCACGATATCAGTAACTACGGTTTTAAGGTTGATTTTTGAATTGCGTAATTCCTTTCGTAAGAATGAAACCAACTCTGGTCGAACATCTACCAGCATATCATCCTGAATACGATTATCAATTTCAAGCAGCAATGAATAATCTTCCTGTAATTTAGGAGGATTCGACAAGGTTGCTTTGATACTGGGACGATCCTCTAAACGAACTAAAAACTGATTCCATTTTTCAGCCAGTTGTTCCTGTGTAAAAGTCTCTTCCTCGTCTGCTTTTGAATAAATCTCGTGCTGTTCTTTGGCCGAAAGCTTCTTTTCATCTTCAAATTCGCCGCGTAAAGCCTTTTTAATGGAAGGTGTATTTCCTGACACTCCGTTTCTCGTCAGCTTTCTTCTCGGTGCAGGTTCTGCCGGAGTTTCAATCTTTTCTTTGCTGATTACCGGTTCACCTTGCGGAATTTTTTCAACAGTTTTCGAAGAAGGAGTTTCGGCAACATTTTCCTGTCCGGTAAAAATGGGTTCGAGGATATCGCTGGTTTCGTCAGCTATTTTTTTTTTAAGGTTAGCTGGGCTATCCGAATCAGTGCAAGTTCGATAAGCAGGCGTTTGTTTTGGCTTGTTTTGTAGTTTAAATCGCAATCGTTAGCCAGTTGCAGTGCTTCCAAAAGAAAATCGCTGTTTGCGATGGCAGCCTGTGTTTTGTATTTTTCCTTAATCTCACCTCCTACTTCCAAAAGCTGAATGGTAACCTGATCTTTACACACCAGCAAGTCGCGGAAATGACTGCTCAGCCCTGTAATAAAATGATGACCATCAAATCCGTGATTCAGAATGTCATTAAAGATCATCAAAACTTCGGTAACATTGTTTTTCAGGAATTCGTCAACCAGTCTGAAATAATAATCGTAATCGAGCACATTCAGGTTGGTAATCACATCCTGGTAAGTGATCTTCTTTCCTGAAAAGCTAACAATCTGGTCAAAAATCGAAAGTGCATCGCGCATTGCACCATCTGCTTTCTGCGCAATAATATTTACACCTTCACTTTCCACATCAACACCTTCGCTTTTAGCCACATATTCTAAATGCCCCGCAATATCGCTCACACCAATACGGTTAAAATCGAAGATCTGGCAGCGCGACAAAATGGTAGGAATGATTTTATGTTTCTCGGTGGTAGCCAAAATAAAAATGGCGTGTTTTGGCGGCTCTTCCAGCGTTTTTAGAAAAGCATTGAATGCTGCCGAGGACAACATGTGAACCTCATCGATAATATACA
>DAOPJR010000026.1:0-38774 GCA_035399765.1 Draconibacterium sp.
GAACCATTCATTGGTAAAATCAGAAACCGGGTCAGCCGGCACAAAAAAATCAAGCTGCTTTCCGGCATAATCCGGATTCTTGCAGCGAACATCGGTTGCACCGGAAGAAAGCGTGATTAACAGTCCAAAGAATAACAAAAAACTTTTCAGCACAGGTATTATTTTGATCCGTTAAATACTTTAAATTCGTTCATGTCAAGACCTTTTGGCAGAAACATGCTGGCATCGCCACCATGAGAAACAATGTCGCGAATAATGGTAGCGTTGATAGGAGTGTGCTCCGGCAGAGTCAGCAGGAAAACGGACTCGATTTCAGGATGCATTTTTTTATTTACCTGGGCGATGGCTCGTTCATATTCAAAGTCAGATGAAGTGCGAATACCACGTAAAATATAGCGAGCGTTTACTTCTTTGCAAAAGTCAACGGTCAATCCTTCATGCAGGCGCACTTTCACTTTATCTTCCTTTTCAAAGATATGGTTAATCCATTTTATTCTTTTTTCGACGGGGTAAAATGATTGCTTGTTAGCGTTGTACCCAATCATAATGTAGATCATGTCGAACATGGGTACAGCGCGGCGCACCACGGATTCGTGACCGATGTGGAAAGGATCAAATGATCCGGGAAATATGGCAATTCTTTCCATTCTTTACGGTTTTGTATTCATCAAAAGTAATTAAAAATGCCAACTCAGGAACGATCGTGTTTTTTAGTTTATTGCTTTGGCACGGTTCGAACTCACAAAAAGAATGTTACCGAGATCGTTGTAACCCTGGCTGAATTCTTCTAGGTTTCGCAGAGCATCAGTGCTGAATCCAAGGATGGTCAAGTCGGCGTCAGCAGAGTATTTTACAATCACATCTTTCCGGTTTTCTGATTCAAAAGGTACCATCGAGATGTTGGACGGGCTGATGGGTAAGCGGCCTGTTTTAATCAGATCTAACAACTGTTTGCGTTTGCTGTCGATGTCTTCTTCGGGGTACAAGGCAAATATTTTTATCTTTCCCTTTTTCCAGTCAGGGTGCCCCAAAATGATATACCCAAGCAGGATCATGAGGTTGGCATTCACATAATCTTCCGGGCTGATCCAGATATGAATTTCGTTTTTATAGCCAAAACTTTTATACGATGTATTCAGGATACAAATATCAAATCCGGCTGATTCAACGATTTCGTAATTAGCAGTTATTTCTTTCAGGTTTCCGGGATCTGTTCTTGAAAATTCAAATAGGATGAGGTTGTTCCCTTTGCCCGAAATTCCCGAAAGTTGAACGACCTGGGCAATCGCCGAAGTGTACGACGGTGAGATAATTGTATCGAGATAAACCCGGTTTTTACTTCCTGCAGAAAGCTGAATTAAACGATCCAGCACTTTTTTGGATTCTTCCGTGGTTTTCTCATTCAATAATCCTTTTATAAAATGGATGTAAGTTCCGAAACCGTATTTATACGAAATCCAGCGCATGATATCAAAAGCGGAACGACGCTTGAATGTATCGTGAGAAATGCAAACTCCAAACGGGCGCCAGCTTTTATCCTTTTCACTGTCGGCACGTTGTAACAGAATCTGAAGTTGCCGGCTCAGTTGGAATATAACGCCCCTGAATAATTTATTCAATCCCTGGTTTTCCTCATTATTCAGCATCACAACATAATAAATTACAGCCATGATGACAACAGACAATGCAGCGTAAGTGGCATTCATTTTAAACATTAACCAAAACGAGAAGAGTGCGCCAATGGCAGAAGTGTACCAGTTCGAACGAAAAGTGGGACGATAAGCCGGATCGGCGGCAAAATGTTCCAGCAACGAAATCAGGCAGATTGCTCCGTAAGTTACCATGAAAAACATGGAGATAATTTGAGCTACAAAATCGACATCACCAACAATAACAAATATCAGGGCAATAGCAATAGTAATCAGCGACCCGTTGATGGGTTCATTATCTCTTTTACGACCCTTGGCAAACCACCTGTTTGCTGAGTTTTGAGGGAAAATATTGTCGAAGCCAATGGCCTGAAGCGTTCTCGGAGCTACCATAATCGAACCCAGCGCCGAACTCAGAGAAGCAGCAGCCAACCCAATAGGAATAATCGGTCCCCAGATCGCAATTTTACGCATGATCAGTTGATCACTTACCAAATCTTCTGGAGAGGCAGATACGGTGAACTTGTATGCAATAGCCACATACACCAACATTCCAACCACAGTCGCCCAAATTGTTCCCCGAGGAATCGACTTTTGCGGATTTTTCAAATCGCCAGATAAACCCAAACCTGCAGCAAGTCCGGTAAATGCGGGGAAGATAATGGTGAAAACATAGAAGAAATTGAGATGATTCGGAACGGTGCTGTGGAAATTAACCGTTTCAGGCCGGATTGGGGAATCGCCCATAAAAAACATAGCGATAGAAGTGAGTAAAACTGCAACCACCACATATAAAGCCTTCATTCCCACATTGGCTCCTTTAGTCAGAATAAGAACGGAAAGCAGCCCCATTGTTGGAATCGAAATCCAGCGGCGATCAGGAATCAGAAAGTCATACGTTTTATATATCCAGTCAATCAAAGGCACGAACGCTTCGCCAAAAGCAATCACATAAAAAGCCACGCTGATTGCCTGTGAAAGATAGAGCGCAATCCCAATTGCTCCTCCGATATTTAGTCCAAACGAACGGCTGATAATGTAATAGGCTCCACCTCCCTGAACCTTTTGATTGGTAGCAATTTCAGCAACGGCAAATGCAGTTGGAATAGTAACCACATGCCCCAGAATTATGATCCCGATAACACCGATGAATCCAACCTGTCCGACTGCCCAGCCAAAACGTAGAAAAAGGATGGCTCCCAGAATCGTAGAAAGAGCGGTTAAAAATACAGGTAGTGTTCCAAATTTGGCATTTGTGTTTACCAGTGTTTTAGCCATAGGTTCAACTTTTTACAATTCTAAAGGTGAAAAGGATTTCTGAAAATTCAAATTATTTTAGTGAAATTGCCTGCCGCCAGAACTTGAATTACATTTTAAACGGATAATTGTTAAAGAGTTGCATTGTGGAGGTTGATTCCAAAACATCTGCATCCACGGGTTTAACAAGTAAATTATCAACCGATATATAATCTCCATTAATTAAAAGCTGCACGGTTTCGTCTCCATTTAATTCAAGTTCCTGAACTACCCGAATCCAGCCATTGTATGTATCGTAAACCTGCCTGGTATTTAGTTGATTATAAAATATTTGTTTGCCTGCTGCATCAAAAAGTTTTGCCTCGGCTTTTGGCATATCGTATTTTCTGCTATCCACATACAACCAAAAGGATAGCTCGTATTTCCCTGGTTTCAAATCATTTCCAAGTTTCTGATCGAGTAAAACCTGCTGTCCTTTGCGGCTGTAAAACGAGCCGTTTCCGCTAAACACTGATATGGCTTTTCCATCTTCAAAACCATTGAAAATTATAGATTCAATTGGAGCATTGGTGGCAATATCTCCATATGTGGTAAGAGAATCGATTTGACTTTCAACATGATCTTCCCAGTTTTTGTGGCTATTGGTAAAAACTGAAAGTGGTAATCGGGAAAGGGTAATATACTTATCTTCCCAAAAAACTTCTGCCTGATCCTGAAGCCATTTCTCACGTTCATTAAGTTTTTCTTTGGCACAAACCAGCAAAAGTGGTTTATCATTCATATCCTCTAAGCGCACTTTCTCAATGGCAGGACTGCTAAGCATTTGAATACTGCTCAAAGCCTGTGAGAAAGAAAGCCGGGGTGAGAAACTTTGAACGAGTGGCAGACCAGTATGATATGAACATTTCATGGCATCTGAAAAACCATTCAGACTGTGTTCGAACAGCAATTTGTCACCACAGGTACTGGCAAATGGCAGAAAAAAGATAGCCTGAAATTCTTCAGGTTTAACACCTGCTTTCTGAAAGCGGGCAAGGTATTCAGCATCTGATGATTCGAATTTGTCATTGTTGTTAAACAAACCCCGAGTGCTTCTTTTAATGTTGGTCCCGGCATCAATGCTCCAGTAAGCAAGTACAAATACCAGCAAGATAATAGCAGCAACAGGTAGTTTTTTCATTTTCAACAAACGGTATAAACGATAAAAGAACCACGCTGCATAAATGGTGAACACATAATAAAATATCCAGGTAAACCTACCCAATGCACGAAACTGTTTAACAGGTGGTAACAGGTTCAATAACCAGTCAAATCCGTATTTGAAAGGAAAACACATAGAGAAAAGAAGGATTAGAAAGGCAGCAATTAAATAAACCATAAACCTTTTTTGTGGAGTAAATAATTTCCAGTTCTTCCTGTTTTTTGAAAATAAATTGATGATTCCGGTTATGAGGATGGAGACTGCCAGCAAAGAAGCAGGCAATCCGACATAAGCACGCCCTTCCCATTGAAAATTCATATTTACCCAAGGCTCTATAAGAGACTTTAATGGTGAAGTAAATGGAAGAAAAATACTCAGAAAAGTAGCATGATATACATCAAATCCATACGGATTGTTGGGACGGTCGTGTACCCAGTCGGTAAGCGAAACCAGTCCTTTTACAACAAGAAGTGGAATAGCGGCCAGGACTAATAAGGTGAGGCCCGTTCTCCAGTATGAACCCAGATTTTTACGGTTATTCCAAAGTTCAGTAAATAGTACTCCGAAAATGAAAATGGCATAAAAAGAAGCATAGTAAGCGCTGGTAAAACCTCCAACCAGTCCGGCTGTAACCAGTAAACTTCCCCATAACCATGGTTTTTTCCCGCTTCGAAACCGGATCAGCAGGTACCAGAACATAGGGAGAAAAAAAGCATACACCATTTCGAAATGGCCATGAATTCGATCGAATTGTGGGGTGAGCAACATCAAGATCACTGAAAGAATACCTGCATACCATCGGGGGAGTGAGTAATGCCGCAAGATCAGGAACAGAAAGGGTACAGCGAGAATCAATGAAAAAATCATGGTTAGGTTTAGGATTCCAACGCCGTAATCAGCTACCGGGTAAATGTACTTGTCAACTACTTTTATTAGCTGAACATAAAGCGGATGCGAGTTAATGTATTGTAAATGATCGCCATATGGATAATTAATGCCATCGTGTTTAATGCCGTGGTCGTATTTCAGAAAATACGAAAAGTTGAAGTAGCTTTTTAATGCATCGCCTCCTTTTGAATACAAAATAGAATTGGGGTGCTGAAACACCGGTTTAAAAAGAAAGAAAAATACTATTACGGTGAATAAAAGAGAGATGGATATGGACAACAGGTTTTTCTTCATTTTATTAGTAGATCTCATCGTTAAGTAATTATTCATAATAAGACAACTTGACCTTAAAATCATCTATAAATACCGGACTCTTTGACGAATTGTAAAAATAAACATTTGCTTTTTGGGCTTTCCTGTAATTATCAGGAATATAAATATTGTACGAAAAATTCGCCCATTGTTTAATCTGTTCAAAATAGTTGATACAAAAGACGGGATACCACAATTGTTCATTTTTGTTATTGAATATTTGAATTACGAGTTGGGCATTATTTTTATCATTGGGTTGAAAGTATTTACAAGAAATTGTCAAAGCATGAATGGAAGAGATGAAACTCTGGAGTGAATCGATCTCACAAACAGTGCTATACTTACGGCCTCTTTTTATCATACTAGAGTTGGAACCGGAATAAGCCATTTCGGTTGACAAAGAATTTATTTTCCAGTTGTTCCTTTCCGCTTCCATGTCGTTAAAAAAAGAAACGGTTTTGATTGGGATGGAATCTGTAAAAGGAATGAAATTAGCCTGGATAATTTTATCTGAATTATTTTGATTTATATAAACTGTATCAAAAACAGTTTTCATTTTTACAAATGAAGCCTGGCTTCTCAATTCCTGCATTACTTCTTTCGTATTTCTACCCGATGTTGAAATTAAATACAGCGAATTTTCCGTTGTAAAAATGCTTTTAATATCAGCGTCCATCGTTCTGAAGTGTTTGAAAGGCTTGCTTATGCCTTCAAACGAAAGAACGTTGGGGTAATATTCTAAATAGTATTTAGAAAAATCATTTCTTCCTGCAACGTAACTAATTCCATATAACAGGCCATTTTCTTTTAACACACCCGCTGCCCATGCGGGTTCAAGTAATAAAAAATCGGATTTTGAAATAGATTTACTTACAAAGTCAAGCATGGGTTTTTGGTCAGATATTCTTTGAATTGTTATTTTTCGTCGTGATTCGACATCTGAAACAGTCGGAATAATCAGAAGACCAACTACTAGTAGAATTATCGAGTTTTTTAAAAATCTATTACGGACAAGAGAAGTCGTTAGAATATCTAACGAAAACAGTAATGCTATTGCAGACAAACCTAAGACAGGGCTCAGGTAGTAGTATTTGAAGTTTTTTGAAGCTAAAATTATGATTATTATAAATGCAAGCAAAAAACCAAATAAGAACCGCATCTTCATTTTTTGTCGGCTCAGTTTGCTTTTAAATACAAAAAATATAATTATGGAAAGAATTGAAAGTAGTATGATTGCAATCAGACTTTCATTAACAATAGGAACTTTTTTTAAAGCGCTTAAAAAGGCGTCAAATTCGAATATCCCTTTTTCTCCCCCACCGTATTTCCCTTTGTAAAAGAACAATCGTGAAATAAACGCAGTAAAAGTCTTGTATTTATCAATAATTGGAAGAAATGATATGAATGCAGACCCCAAAAAACTTGCGATATAAATAAACCAGCTGCGAAAAGAAGAAAAGAAGAATAGCGGTATTATGGTTAATACTATAAAGTTAAGTTTGGTAATCAAACCTGCTCCGATTATTATTCCCGCCATTATTGCAAATTTCTTTTCTGTAATTTGCTCATAAATAAAGAGAATACAGTAAACAGCCAATACAAATGTAAGGAGAGGAATGAGGCGGTCTATATTAAACCTTATTTGAAGCGAAAGAGCAATAGGGGAAAGAAGTAAAGAGCTTTGTAATAAGAATGTTGCAATTATGCTTTGCGTTGATTTATAAACTTTTAATCCTCCCCAAATTAATAAAATGAAGGTAAAAAGAAGTAATATGTAAGAAGAACTATTAATATAGAAATCAGGTCGCAGGATAACATCGTCTGTAATTGCACCATTTCCAAAGAAAAAATGTGATATCCTAATCAATATTCCAGCCAAAATCAGAAAAGTCGTTCCAGGTGCATCGGTGAAACCAATATTGTGAAATTTCAACAGAGATACATTTAGCCCATTTAACAGACAAACATATTCGGGATCGATTCTGGTAAGAGAAGCAGTTTGATCAATCCATCCTAAATACAACAAATATGTAATTGTTATGGCAGGAACTATCAGTGTGAGCAGTTTGTTTCTTAACAGGATAGTTGATATATCTGATTTGTTCATAGCGATGATTGATTCGAAGTGCAGATAAGTTACGGCACTTTTTTTATTATTTTAAAATCGTCAAAATAAATTGAATCTTTTCCGCTGTTCCATAAATTCATAAATAAATCATCATTGTTCTTATTGGGTACCCAGAACTCTAATTTAATTTTACTCCAGCCATTAATCTCAGACTCAATAATTTTATTACTCTGAACGGATTTCCTGTTATTTAATTTTGCGGCAATATTAGCATTCTTAATATCGCCCCATACCCATACACTGGCTTCAATATATTTTATATTATTAATGTCTTCAAATTTTATTGCATCGCCATACCTTGTTTCGTTGGTTAAAAGCAAGCTGTTTTTGCCGGACTTTGATTTTCTATTACTTATTTTTTTAATGTTATCGGCCTTCTTTCCCGAATCAAACAATACAATTTGTTGGGCTAAATCAATTGTTTCGAAATCACAGAAAAGGGTATCGTTATTCAGAGTATTTATTGTCGAATGAGAAGACGGAAGCGAGGAATCAACCTTTTTTTGCAGAAGAAAAACAGGGAATTCTTCTGCAATGACTATCCAGTCAGGATTATTTAAATATTCGTTCCTGATTCTTTCATTTTCCATGTGCGATATCCTGAAATAATCATCGAAAACTGAAAATATAATGTATTCCGCATCTTTTACCTCAGGGAAAAAATAAATATTGAAACGCTGTGCCAGATGAGGGAAAAAATCTTCTGATGCACTTACTTTAACATCTTTTGGGATTTTTCTCAGCAATTTATGAGTTTTTCTCAGGTTGTAATCCGATTGGTAAAACCGTATATCGTATACTTTTTCTTTTTCAGGTCGAAACGAGTTCGGGACCACCCGATGAACAGCATCCATTTTGTAAATGGTAACCGAGAGCGTTGCCACAACAACCACAATAGTAAGAATATTCTGAAGCTTCAATGATTTCATGGAAGAAAGAGCCAGAAAAACAGAAAGTGGTAATAGCGTAACAACTTCGATGGAATAATAAGTTAAGATTCCCCAGCGAATAGGTGCATCGTTTAATACTTTTTGCGCTACAATAGGAATGAACCAAATGAGGTATTTAGGGCGAGTTAAAAGTATAAATCCACCGGAAATAAGATAAACCAGGTAAAATTCAGTTTTTATACCGTTGTATCTTGGGTCGTGGAGATGGTTGATGAAGAACAGCTTTATCGTTTCCCAGGGATGCATAATAACATATTTCATAGCTGAGCCTGGATCAGGGCCCAATGCCGCGTAATTAAATAGCGTAAACTGTTTTTCATTGTTTTCTACTGCCGGTATCAGAACTTTAAACAGTACAATGAAATATAAAATTGAAATCAGAATGCCTGCAATGCTTAGTCGAACCGCTTTTTTATCATTCCAGTGTTGAATGATTAATACAATAAAAATGAAGATGAACCAAATGGGTATGTTTTCGCGCGAGAAAAGTGAGAGAATAAATATTATAACGGCAACCAGGTAATTTTTTTGTTCGAAATAATAAAGAAATACAGGAATAAATGCTGCTGACATTACTGCCAGGTTGGTGTCGCAGGCAAATGTTGAATACCGTCCCAGCAGTACAAAATAATACAACACAACGCCTATTGATAAGTACCGGTTTTTTGATTTAAGTTGGATTAGTTTGTATGAATACCATGCTGCAATTACAATTAATGCATTTTGTATAATAATTAGAGTGTAAGTTCCGGTTAGCCAATTTAACAGCCAATAAACAGGAATAAAATAGAACAACAAAAACGAATAGTGATCTTGAAGAAAATTCCCCGGATAGGTAGGAATAGAACTAATTCTGAAATGCGAATAGTCCCAAAAAGCGAAATTGTAATTACCATAGTCGAAAACAAAAGATCGGAAGTAATAATGGTTCATGATCCCCATGAAAAACATTAGAATACCAAAAAATGCTAAAATTATTAAAGGGACTTTTCTTTTAGGGATCATAATGTTTAATGTTCTTTATTCTTTTGCTTCGTTTGAATTCTTAAAATCAGAATCATCCTTTTGTATTTATTCGACTTAGTAAAAGTATAAATTTTGGCATTAATGATTTATTCTCAATTCTAATAATTGGCAGTTGCTGTTATTTTGTCCATATCGTTTGGTCAGGATTCTTTTTTATTGATCTCTTCTCCATCTTTTATGTATGTTAAGCAAATATTTGTCTTGGTTATATTAATGAAATTGTATTTTTGGAAAGAGTAATAGTCAGCCAGAAAAAATCATAATGGATATTTATAATAAAAAGAAAGAAGAACTCAAATCGTACTTCAATTCCAGCGCAAAAACTCGTATTGGATACAGAAAAAGGAAGAAGTATTATTGGGATAGCATTACAGACTATTGCGATTTTTTTGTACATCCCGAATCCTCTGTTTTAGAAATTGGTTGTGGTACAGGAGAGTTGTTACATAAAATAAGTGGACAATATAAAACCGGAATAGATTTTAGTGAGAAAATGATTGCGGAAGCAAAGGCCCAGTATTCTGATATCGAATTCATGTGTATGGAGGCTGAACACATTCAAATAAACAAAAAGTACGATGTTGTAATTCTCTCGAATCTAATAGGTTATTTGCTCGATGTACAGTCGGTTTTTGAAGAGCTGCACAAGGTTTGTCACTCTGGAACCAGAGTAATAGTTACTTATTATAATTCAGCCTGGGAACCATTAATAAAATTCGCAGAATTTATAGGAATAAAAAAGAAAGGTCCAAAACAAAGCTGGATATCGAAAAAAGATATGGCAAACTTACTTTATCTGGCCGGGTTCGAGGTTTATAAGCAGAACTCATCGATGCTTTTCCCGTATTATATTCCCTTAATATCAGGTTTTTTCAATAAATTTTTATCGCGTGTGCCGGTGTTTAACTTACTGGCTTTGAATCAATATACGTTTGCCCAACCTATCTCCATATTTTCAAGAGAAGAAGTAAGTAAAAAATACTCTACAACTGTATTAATTCCAGCCAGAAATGAAAGTGGTAATATTGAAAATGCAATATTAAGACTACCAGAGTTTGGGAAACACATAGAAATAATCTTTGTTGAAGGAAACTCAACGGACGATACCTGGGAGAAGATTTTGGAAATTCAAAAAAAATATAGGGGGACCTATGATATAAAAGCCATTCAGCAATCAGGGAAGGGTAAAGGTGATGCCGTAAGAACAGGATATGGTATAGCAACCGGTGATATTTTGATGATTCTGGATGCTGATTTAACAGTTCCTCCTGAGCAGTTGCCGAAGTTTTATTATGCATTGGCACAAAATCAAGGAGGATTTATAAACGGTACGCGTTTAATCTATCCGATGGAAAAAAACGCGATGCGTTTTCTTAACACCCTGGGAAATAAATTTTTTAGTATGGCTTTTAGTTGGCTGCTCGAACAGCCCATTAAAGATACACTCTGCGGAACGAAAGTGATGTTTCGAAAAGATTATCTTAAGCTGGCAGCTAACCGTTCTTACTTTGGTGATTTTGATCCGTTTGGTGACTTCGATTTACTTTTTGGCGCGTTTAAACTCAACCTGAAAATAATTGATATGCCAATCAGGTATCAGGAAAGAATTTATGGCGATACTAATATCTCAAGATTTAAGCATGGTTTACTTTTACTGAAAATGTGGTGGTTTGCCTTGTTTAAAATAAAATTCAAATAGCGTATTCATAATGAAAGATGTTAAAGGCTTCAAATACAATATTCCTTATGATTTGGATTCGCCGGAAAGAACACTTGTTCATAAAAAGATAATCCGGGGAAAAGTCTTTCTCTCGAAATTATATAAAGAATGGTATTCGGTCTTTACAAAAATAAAACCTACTCTTCCGGAAGGAAAGATTGTTGAGCTTGGTTCGGGAGGTGGATTTTTTAAGGAGTTTGAACCAACGGCCATCTGTTCCGATATTCTGGATTTACCATTCAATGATCTCACTTTTTCTGCGCTCGATATGCCATTTGAAATGGATGAAGTGAGCGCCATTTTTATGATCGATACGTTTCATCACATTCCGGATTCCCGCCTGTTTTTAAAAGAGGCAAAACGAATTTTAAAAAGGGGCGGAATGATAATCATGATTGAGCCTGCTAACTCGTGGTGGGGCAGATTTATTTATAGAAATTTTCATCACGAGCCTTTTAATACGAAAGGAGATTGGACAATTCCGGATTCAGGGCCATTAAGTGGTGCAAACGGCGCATTACCATGGATCGTTTTTGACCGCGACTTGCAAATATTCAGTGAAGAATTTCCGGATTTTAAAATTTTATCAATTGATTATCACACTCCGTTTCGGTATCTGATTAGTGGTGGAGTGTCGTACAGGCAATTGATGCCCGGTTTTACGTATCCTTTTTTCCGGCTATTTGACAGACTTTTATCAAAGTTATCAAAGCAAATATCTATGTTTACAACGATTAAAATTCAGAAAGTACTTTAAAGGAATTCAGATAATTAGCTTTTGTTGACTGGATAAAAAATCTCATTTTTAACCAATCCCCATTTCTGCATCCTAAACTGAAGCGAAGTTTTTAAAACTCCCATCGCATAAACGGTGCTGTTTTTTAGATTGATACTTGAAGCATCATCAAAATATTTGGTGGGGCAGGTAATTTCTGCAATTTCGTAACCGGCATACCAGATTTGAGCCAGCATCTGGTTATCAAATACAAAATTATCGGAGTTAGAATTATAGTTCACTTTTTCGAGAATCTCGCGGGAAAAGGCCCGGTACCCGGTGTGATACTCTGAAAGTTTAGCTCCCAACAGAATATTCTGGATAAAAGTAAGTCCACGGTTGGAAATATATTTTATCAATGGCATACCACCTTTAAGTGCTCCTTTTCCCAGAATGCGTGAACCTAAAACCACATGGTATAAACCACTGCCCAGCAAACTGGCCATGGCCGGAATGAGTTTAGGAGTGTATTGATAGTCGGGATGCAACATAATTACGATATCAGCACCCAATTCGAGGGCTTTGTTATAACACGATTTCTGGTTGCCGCCATAGCCTTTGTTTTGCTCGTGAATAACAATGTGTTTTATTCCCAGTTTTTTACCCACTTTAACCGTGTCATCATTACTCAGGTCATCTACCAGAATGACATCGTCAACAATATTAAAATCGATTTCGTTGTATGTTATTTTAAGTGTTTTAGCTGCATTGTATGCCGGGAGAACTACTACAACTTTTTTATTATTGATCATCGTGTGTTCAATTAGATGGGTAAAAGTACTAAGAAAACAGAAATAAAAAACCCGGCATTTCCACCGGGTTTTAATATTATTCTGATTTTTCCTTAATCTCAGTTTTTTTTTCAAATTTCCTTACAGCCAGTTTAATCAGTTGATATGAAACAATTAATAGAACCGGCCAGGTTAACATCCAGATTATTGATGAAGTATACATAGTTTACAATTAAAAATTAGAAATTATAAATGTTCAATTTGCAGATTGTCGAATCATTATTAACTCTGTTATTTGAGTTTCTGACAATTTTGCATTTCTCATTTTGCATTTTGAATTGAGGATTTTAATATACATGCGATTCTTCCTGCATTTCCTGTTCGGTAATTTTCTTGCGGTTCATGGCACGCCAGAAATATATAATGTAAGCCAGAACAAAAGGAATCATCAGCGAAACATAACTCATGGCAACCAGAGTGAATTTACTGGAAGATGCATTTTGGATCGTTAAAGAAGATTGCAGGTCGTAAATCGATGGGTAGAAAGCAGTGTTGTTAAAGCCGGCTATCAGGAACAGGGCAAATACGGTGAACACCGTTCCAACAGCGGCAAACCAGAAACCTTTCATATTTTTCAGGAAAAGTGTTGAAATGATTCCCCAAAGAACACCAACAACGCCGATCAGTAAAATAGCGGTATTCAGTGGCATTTGAAGAACGTTATGCAGGTATTTGTATTTTTCCATACTCACCACGCCCGTTTCAGGATCAACAGCAAAACCTTCTTTTAGTATTAACCAAATCAGGAAATATAAGAAGAATGCAAGAAATGGAATTGTATTGTATAAAAGCTGTTTCCTAGAGCGTGCAACGATGGCTTCCTGATCGATGGTAAGGATAAAATACAACGTTCCTAACACACGTGCCAGGAAAAATACGGCCAGTCCGAGCGCCACATTGTGAAAAGTAAGCACGGCTTCCAGTCCACGGAAGGAAGTTTGCCAATCCACCTGGTTCATATTATTTAACGAGAACATGGCGCCGTTAAAGAAGGTGCCAACGGCAGTTCCAATCAGAACGGTACCCAGCAAACCATTTAATACAAGGAAGATTTCAAAAGTTTTCGATCCCAGGAAGTTTGCCGGTTTTTTACGGTATTCGTAAGCTACTGCCTGAATAACAAATGCGGCTAAAATGGCCAGCCAAACCCAGTAGGCTCCTCCAAAACTTGTAGAATAAAAGAGTGGAAATGAGGCAAAAAAGGCACCTCCGAAAGTTACCAATGTGGTAAATCCAAACTCCCATTTTCTTCCAAGTGTATTTAAAACCATGGTTCTCTCCAGTTCGGTTTTGGCCACCGAATAAAGTAGTGTTTGACCTCCCTGTACAAAAGTGAGGAAAACAAAAAGTGCCCCTAATAAGGATACCAGCACCCACCAGTATTGCTGTAAAGCTAAATGTGATAAATTTTCAAACATGATTTTTCCTCCTTTTAATGTTTAGGTCCGATTTTAATTTGACGGAACATGATTTTCAATTCAGCTATTAGCAACACCGTAAACAGGATGGCAAATAACCAGAACGTTGTCTTAACAGAGCCACTGCTGATACGTGTAACCGCTGCTACATCCGGCATTAAATCCTGCACAACCCAGGGTTGACGACCTACTTCAGCCACAATCCATCCTGCCTGACTGGCCAGGTATGCCAGTGGAATTGATATAATTGAAAGACGCAGAAACCACTTCTGTTTACTGTAAGTTCCGTTCATTATAAATATCAAAGCTGCAATGAATAAAAGGATAAAAAAGAATCCCAGGCCAACCATAGTATGAAAACTGTAAAAGGTAAGTGGAATATTTGGGATCATATCGCGGGGATCGTCGTAATAACCATATCCAAAATATTTAAAATAATTTTCCTGAAAATAATCGCTAGTTAATTCGGCTTTTAATGTTTCATACAACTTCAAATCTCCATTCTTTTTGGCTTCTTTAAATTCATTCAGTTGTTTTATGGCAAACTTTCCACGTTCTATCCTATCGTAATACGACATGATACCGTACTTTTCATTTCCATTGATCAGGTCATTTACCCCGGGCACAAAGGCATTCCAGTCGAGAAAAGCCATGTACGACAGAAAATTGGGGATTTCATATTTAAAGCTGAATTCTTTAAGGTTTGCGTTGTTCGGATCGGTAGAATGTTCGGCAAAGAATCCAATTGCAACCAGTCCGGCACCTTCACTTCCATTATATAAGCCTTCGAGTGACGCAAATTTCATGTTTTGATCTTGTGCAACAGTTCTGGTTGAGTTGTCGCCTGTCATTACCAGATAAATGGATGAAACTAAACCGAATACTGCCGCAACAATAATACTTTTTTTTGCCAGCAGCTTTTCTCTTTTTTTGAGAAGGTACCACGACGAAATTCCAATCACAAAGACAGAAGCAAGTACAAATCCCGAAGAGGTTGCGTGTAACCACTTGTCGACAGCGGTTTGCGAGAACAGCACCTCCCAGAAATTTTGCATTTCGTTGCGGGCGGTCTCCGGATTGAATTTCATTCCTACCGGGTGCTGCATCCAACCATTGGCAACCAGAATCCACAACGCTGAAAGGTTGGCTCCGATGGCAGTGAGCCAGGTAGCCAGCAAGTGAGTTTTCTTACTCACTTTGTTCCATCCGAAAAACATGATGGCAATAAAAGTGGATTCCATGAAGAAGGCCAGAATTCCTTCAATGGCAAGTGGCGCTCCAAAAATATCGCCCACAAACCAGGAATAATTTGACCAGTTGGTCCCAAACTCAAATTCAAGGATGATTCCAGTCGCAACTCCGATTGCAAAGTTGATCCCGAAAAGTGTCATCCAAAATTTAGTGATCTTTTTCCACTCTTCATTTCCTGTTTTCACATACAAGGTTTCCATAAAGGCAACAATGAATGTAATGCCGAGTGTAAGCGGAACAAAGATCCAGTGATACATGGCTGTTAGAGCAAATTGTGCCCTCGACCACTCAACTAACGAAACATCAGCAATTTCAATCATAAATTATTATTTTGATTTAGTTAATACTTCCAGCACGTGTTCACTACGTTGTGCGTCGTTATCGAAGTTTGTTTTCAGAAAATCGGGGAAAAAGAAAATCTTCAGAATTACAAACATGATAAAGAGCTTCACCAGGATAATGATCCAAACCTGACGGCTCCAATTACTCATGTTTTTGAATCCGCTGAAATAGAAAGACAAGACTCGCAAAAAGATGTTTTGACGTTTCATTTAGGTTTTTTTCTATGTTTAAAGATAGTTGATAAGAGCTATCAATAGGGATGAATCCCTATACTATTAAACATATGCTCAATGAAAAATGTTCTTGGAATCATTATAAATAACTGTTTGTATGTATTTTGGTCGAAAAACTAAAATAAAGAATTACAGATTTTTAAGTTTGATATTATATGGGGATAAAAAAGATCTAAAACTTTATCTGAGTTTTAAAGAACCTGCCAAACGAGTTACAAAGGTGGCAAATCCTACAACCGAAACTGATGAGATTGGCATCAGTATCGCTGCTACTACCGGCGACAGATTTCCGCTGATGGCAAAACCAATTCCGATAACGTTGTAGAAAAATGAAATGGTAAAGGCAACTTTTACAATGTTCAGCGAAGTGTGTGTAAAACGAATGAATTGCGCCAGTTTATCAAACTTGCCGGCTTCGAGTACGGCATCGCTGGCAGGGGAGAAGTGGTATGCTTTATCTGCAATGGTAAGCGCTACATCGCTCTGCATAAGTGCTCCTGCATCATTTAATCCGTCGCCGGTCATTAACACGGTGTGCCCGTTATTTTGTATTTTTTTTATAAAATCGGCTTTGTCGCCTGGCTTTTGATTAAAAAGCAGGTGTTCATGGTCGAAGTATTCAGAAAGTCGTTTGGATTCTGCATCGTTGTCCCCCGATATTAAGAACATGCTGAACTGGCTTCGAAGAGATTTTAGGACATCAGCAAAACCTTTCCGGTACTGGTTACTGATGGTATAATGTCCTTTAACCTGATTATTAATGGCGACAAAAACTACCGAAGTGCTTTTTTGATTCTTGTTTTCAAGGTTGGAAACATATTCTTCAGAGCCAATGCGAACTTCCAATCCATTTACTTTTCCAAAAATTCCACGGCCAGCCACTTCCACAAAATGTTCGGGCGAAACATATTCAGCTTCTACAAAGAACTGACTAAGTGCCGCACTCAAGGGATGAGTCGATTGTTTGGTCATTGAAAAAATAGCAGCTATTTCATCAGCGCTCAATTCTTCTCCTTCGTATTCCACTTTGTTTTGATTGGGTTGGGTGAGTGTCCCGGTCTTATCAAAAACAATGGTATCGATGTGAGCCAGTTTTTCGATTACATCGGTGTTTTTAATGTACAAACCTTTTCTTCCAAAAATACGCATCGTATTTCCGAAGGTGAAAGGAATGGAAAGTGCCAGTGCACAAGGACAGGCTACAATTAGAACGGCTGTAAAAACAAAAATGGCAGTGCGTGATTCTCCCTGCAACATCCAGTAAATAAATCCGGCTATTGCAATGGCAATCACAATCAGTGTAAAATATTTACTTATCCTGTCTGACAAATTTTTAAGTGAATCACTCGGCTTTTCGTACGATTTATCCTGGTTCCAGAGTTTGGTCAGGTGACTCTGATTGACTTCTTTTTTTATTCTGATTTTAATGATTCCACCCATTTGTCGTCCACCGGCGTAAATAAAATCACCTGTATTCTTTACAACCGGTGTCGACTCTCCGGTTACAAAACTATAGTCAATTTGTCCGTTACCTTCAATTAATTCCGAGTCAGCCGGAATCAACTCTTTGTTTCGGATGATCAACACATCATCCACTTCTATTTTTTCAAGTAAAATACTTTCTTCAATTTGTTTGTTGATTTTGGTAACTGCAATCGGGAAATACGATTTATAGTTTCGTTCGAAAGAAAGTGCTTCGTAAGTCTTACTCTGGTACCATTTCCCTACCAGAAGAAAAAAGATCAGTCCGGAAAGGCTGTCGCTATAACCCGGACCACTTCCTGAAAGTACCTCATAACTGGTGACAATAAACAAGACGATGATTCCCAATGCGATTGGAAGATCAATACTAATGTTCTTTTTCAGCAGGTTTTTAACCGCTGAAATGTAATAATCGCTTCCGCTGTAAAAAGCAACCGGAATAACCAGGATGTAACTGAGAATACTAAATACTGATTGTAGCTTGTCACTAAGAGGTTCACCGTTAAAATAGGCTGGTAAACTGTAGGTCATTACATTAATAAAAACAAAACCGGCTACCCCGATTTTATACAGCAGTTTCTTATACGATTTATCATCTTTTTTATCCGAAAGACTTTGCGACAGGTCGGGAATGTAATGGATGGAAGAAAGTAATTCCACCAATTGCCGCAAGGTTATTTTACTTTCATCGAAAGTAACATCCACTTCCTTTTTTGTGAAATTAACAAAGGAGTGACGAATGCCGGGATGTAGTTTGTGAAGGTGTTCCAACAGCCAAATACAAGATGCGCAGTGAATTACAGGAACATAAAACCGAACTTTTGAGATGCTGCCCTCGGTAAACGAAATCAGTTTTTGTTTTACTTCGTCGTTATCAAGAAAAGCATATTTATTACCAAACTCAGTAGTTTCAATTTTGATTCCCGGAGTATTTTCAAGCTCGTAATAATTGTAAAGCTTGTTCTCGTTTAGTAGCTGGTAAACCGTTTTGCATCCATTACAACAAAAATTCAGGTTATTCCAAACCACAGGATCTTTCCCGCAATCGGCTCCGCAATGAACACAAATATTCTCCTCTTTTTTCCCCATCTACATCGTCGTATCTGACTTCATCTCATACGTGTTGGCAGAGTTCATCTTTAAACTGTTCTCAAATTTCTTTTCGATTTTCTGCTTTGGTGGACTAAGATAAGGAATTCCGAGGCTCAATCCCCGTAAAACGAACAGGATGCCAACTACCACAACTAACACAGGAATCAGTTTATTAATCTTGCTTCTAACTGTTAGGCTCAGTACATTTCCTGCCAATGAAATTCCCAGTAGCATAGGTATGGTTCCAAGTCCAAACAGGATCATGTACAACGAACCTTCGACCACACCGCCCATTCCAATGGCACCGGCAATGGCCATGTAAACCAATCCGCAGGGTAGCAGCCCGTTGAGCATGCCAATAAAAAATAAACTTTGAAACGAACGAATGGAAAACATTTCAGCAATGGTTTTTTTCAACTTCCCAACTGCTTTAAACCAGCTTTTTTCCATGCTGTACTGGTTTTTGAAAAGTTTTGGAAAAAGTACAGAGATGATCATGATTGCACCCATAAGTACAGATACCTTTTGCTGAAATCCAATCAGGTGCAATCCCTGGCCGAGCAAGCCAAAAATGGCCCCCATCATTCCGTAAGTTAAGGTGCGTCCCAGGTTGTAAAGTGTTCCTCCAAATATTTTTTGAGGGACAGTATTTCCGTGCAGTGGAAGTGCAATGGCAATAGGGCCGCACATTCCGGCACAATGGAAACTCCCCATCAAACCAATTACAAGTGCAGAAAAAAGAATAGTCATGGCGTTTTGGTTTATGTGAGTGAAAAGTTAGTTTTATTGAATGTTTACCGGACGATCTACTTCGTACTTCACTCCATTGGTATACCAGGTGAATTTTAAAATATATCGGCCATTGATCAGATCGCTTTTCTTAAATTGAACCAGTGAACTTCCTGACGTTACGGGTAAGGTTATATCGCGGCTACTATCAGAAGGACGAAACATATACATACTTCCGGAATCCAGGTTTTCAGACAAAGCATTTTCAATCAGTACCGAAAAAAAGTCAGCTTCATTTTGCAGCGAGAAGGAATTTGCAAAAGGCTTCGATCTTTCGTTTACCTTCATCTGTTCAGAATAATCAACACCCTTTTCATAATAATCTTTATGAACGAGATTGACCTTTTGGCGGGCTGCAAAAATGATAAAGGCAGCTGAACCTGCAAGAAATAACACCAAAAAAAGAAAAATACCGGTACCCCACGTAAACTTCATAATTCTGTTCTTTAATTGATTTGCTCTAATTTATTAAACTTTTGTTCGAAAAAAGGTTTTGCTAAAATACAAAATGACTATGGTCCTACAAATGTTGTTTGATAGGTTTCAATCAACTTGTCCTTGCTCAAAATGCCAAACTTCACTTCCGTTTTATCACTCGTGATTTCGTTTTTAGGAATATACAAAATAAAAGTTGACTCAAATTTCGACTGGTCCTGAATGACCATGTTGTTTATTGCCATCTGGATTTTTCCGTCATGCGAAAGAATCTTCAACTGAAGCGGGATTTCATCATGCGTTTTATTTACGATTTTGATATTGTAAACGTTTGAATAGGTTGAATCCTGTTCCTGGTATATTAATCCCGGTGTCCTTAAAATGGTCGTTTCAATTTCAGGTCTGGTAACCAGTGTATATACAAAAAATGAGAAAATGATCAACAAAACCACCGAGTAGGCACGATTACGCGCATTCCACACTTTTGAATATCCACTTTTTATCGATTCTTCTGATGCATAACGGATCAATCCCGGAGGTTTTCCAATGGTGGTCATGATACGGTTACACTGGTCGATACAAGCCGTGCAGTTTACGCACTCCAGTTGGGTGCCGTTTCTGATGTCAATACCTGTAGGACACACTGACAAACATTGTTTACAATCGATGCAGTCGCCTTCCGAATGTGCTCCCCGAGGCTCGCCACGAACATAATCGTAGGCAACTGTGATAGTTTTGGAATCGAGCAAAACGCCCTGCATTCTGCCATATGGGCAAACCATAGTACATACCTGTTCGCGAAAAAAAGAATAAATCCAGTAAAACACAGCGGAGACAGCAATCATTGCCAGAAATCCGGTGAGGTGATCCCGGATCGGTTCTCTAATAAGTTGGAGCCAACCTTCACTTCCGATAAACCACATCAGGAACACATTGGTCATGGCTATGGCAATCAAAATGAAAATGCCGTGTTTCAGGGTCTTTTTGAATATTTTCTTGGCTGTCCATGGACTGTTATCGAGTTTGAGGCGTTCGCGGAAATCTCCTTCAATAAGGTATTCGATCCGTCGAAAAACCATTTCGAGGAAAATGGTTTGAGGACATGCCCATCCGCACCATAAACGCCCAAAAGTAACGGTAAATAATACGATAAACAGAACAAACGATAACATGAGCAAGGCGAGAATAAAAGTATCCTGTGCCCAAAAGATTGCTCCGAAAATGATGAATTTTCTGTTTGCAATATCCAGCAAAATAAGTGGGTTTCCATTAATCCGTATGAAAGGAACGACAACCAGGAAAGTGAGTACCGCGTATGCGAAGATCGATCGCCTGGTCCACCACTTCCCTGATGGCTTTTTTGCATACACCCATTTTCTTCCTCCCCGTTCGTTCAGGTTAATGGGTTTGTCCCTGAATGTCAGCTCCTGTTCTGGCATATGTTCATAAATGAGATAAAAAAGGGGAAGAATTCCCCTTTTCCTATGATTTACTACCTGTTTTACATTCTTCGCCCTGGGCAGCTTTGGCATTGGCCGGATTGCTTCCGACGAGGCTTAGCACATAGCTGGCTACTTTCTGAATTTTTTCATCACTAATCTGACCTTTAAAAGCAGTCATCCCTTTTGCAGGGACGCCATCTTTAATAACGTTAAATACCTCCTGAATGCCACAGCCATGTATCCAGTAATTGTCGGTCAAATTGGGGCCGATGGCATTTCCTTCTCCATTGATCCCATGGCAGGCGATACATCCCATGGCGGCGAAAACTTCTTTGCCTTCTGTTAGTGAGGCCTCGTCGGTAAATGCTACCAAATCATCAGCAGAAAGAGATGTGATGTGATATTTCTCATCGTGCTGAGCGGATCTTTTTGCGTACTCAGTATCCTGATGATCTCCCTGTTTTAACCAGAAAAAGTAAGCTCCGTAAATGATCGACCAGCCAATGGTTATATAAAAAAGTAACATGATCCATCGTGGCGGCGGATTATCAAGTTCTTTGATCCCGTCGTATTCATGATCCGTAATTGGATCGTGTTCCGTTACATTCTTTTTTTCTTCTGACATAGCTTTACAATTTAATTTGAAGTTATGATGTCGTCGGATTCTCCATCCGCAAGTATTGAGTTTTTGATGTCTTCCATGTCTGTATTTTTTAATCGCATAGTGCGAATAAAAATGACGATGAAAAGTGCCACAAAAATGAGTAATCCAATGATGTAAAACACCTGGATGCCCTCAATACTCGTTAACAGATCACTTACTATCTTCATTTGGTAATTCAATTAATACATAGCTTGCAAGCTGCGTAATTTGTTTTTCAGAGAACATGGTTTTATAAGGAACCATTCCTTTGGCAATATTGCCTTCAGCAATGGAGTGATACACCTGCGACGGAGAGTTTCCTTTTATCCATTCGTCATCAACCAGGTTAGGAAAAGCCGGTGGTATCCCTGTTCCGTCAGCTTTATGACAAACCACACAAGTAGATTGGAACAATTTTTTCCCGGCAGCCAGGTCTTCCGCATCAGTTTGTAAAGTAACTTCTGGCAGATTGGTTGTGTCTGTGACTGCGGGAGCTGTTTCTACTGAAGGTATTCCGGAAATATCCCGTCCGAGTTTGTGCATGTATGCGATAAGTGCCACCATTTGCTTTTGTGGTTCAATATCGATGCCTGAAGTCTTTAATTCATCTGAAATTTTCTGACCTTGTTCGAGTAAATCATCCACAGCTTTCTGATCGTAGCCTTCTTCGTAAGGTACTCCCAGGGTTTGCATGGCTCTTATTTTTTTCGGTGTCTGGCTCAGATTTACGTTTTTAACTGCCAGCCATGCATAATTGGGCATAATCGATTGCTCGTTCATTTTTTGCGGATCCATGAAATGATTGTAGTGCCATGCTGCATTTTTATACATCGGTCCGCCAACCACACCAGCACGACCTAAATCCGGTCCGGTTCGACGCGATCCCCATTGATACGGATGATCGTAAACAAACTCACCGATTTTGGAATATTCGCCATAACGATCGGTTTCCCAGCGGAATGGACGAACCATTTGCGAGTGACAAAGATAACATCCTTCAGAAACATAAATATCACGGCCTTCCAGTTCTAGGGGTGTGTAGGGCGTCACTGTTTCAATGGTTGGAACATTTGATTTGATAAAGATCATCGGAATGATTTCAACTGCTCCTCCAATTGCCAGTGCTATGAACACAAGAATTGAGAAACGGACTGCTTTTCTTTCCAGCCAGCGGTGAAAGGTTTCGGCAATTGGATTACGGCTACCTGCAGCAGCTACCAGTGCAGGAGCTTCCGATGCTTCGTCGTTAACAAAGCTGCCGGCTCCCATGGTTTTGGCAAGGTTGAAAAGCATAATTACGAAACCTCCCAGGAACAATACACCACTAAAAACTCTGATCGTATACATCGGAACAATCTGTGTCAATGTTTCAAGGAAGTTTGGATAAGCCAGGAATCCTTCGGGTGTATATTCGCGCCACATTAACCATTGAGTTACAGCAGCCCAGTATAAGGGGATAGCATAAACCAGAATGGCCAAAGTCGACAGCCAGAAATGGATGTTGGCGAGTTTTTCAGAGAACAATTTGGTTTTAAAAAGTTTAGGAACGAGCCAGTACAACATACCAAAAACAATACCTCCGTTCCAGCCCATACCTCCGATGTGAACATGTGCTATGGTCCAGTCGGTAAAGTGAGTAATCTGGTTAACCGTTTTAAGCGACATCATTGGTCCTTCGAAAGTAGACATCCCGTAGGCTGTAACTGCAACAACCAGGAATTTCAGGGAAGCGCTGTCACGCACACGGTCCCAGGCTCCACGAAGTGTCAACAACCCGTTGATCATACCTCCCCAACTTGGTGCGATAAGCATTATCGAGAAAGTTACACCAAGTGCTTGCGCCCATTCAGGCAGGGCCTGGTAAAGCAGGTGGTGAGGCCCGGCCCACATATAAAGGAAAATGAGCGACCAGAAGTGTATAATCGAAAGTTTGTATGAATAAATAGGCCGGTTGGCTGCTTTGGGCAGGTAATAGTACATCAATCCGAGGAAAGGTGTGGTCAGGAAAAATGCTACTGCATTGTGACCGTACCACCACTGTACCACAGCATCTTGTGCTCCGGCATAAATCGAGTAACTCTTAAAAAGTGAAATGGGTAATTCGAACGAGTTAACAACATGTAGAATGGCAATGCCCAGAAAAGTGGCGAGATACCACCAGATTGCGGCATAAATATGCTGAACGCGGCGAACAACCAAAGTTCCTATCATATTCCATCCAAAAGCTACCCAAACCAGGGTAATCATGATATCGATTGGCCATTCGAGTTCGGCGTATTCTTTCCCGGTGGTTAAACCAGCCAGCAACGAAACAGCTGCCAGCACAATAATGGTTTGCCATCCCCAAAAATGGAATTTGCTGAGCACATCGTTGAACATACGGGTTTTCAGCAGTTTTTGCATCGAATAATAAACACCTGCAAAAATGGCATTTCCAACAAATGCAAAAATGATGGCATTGGTATGAACCGGCCGAACCCTTCCAAAAGTGGTAAACTCCAATCCGAAGTTAAAAACCGGGAAAGCTAGTTGCAATGCTGCTACCAGACCTACCAGGATACCGACAACACCCCAAACCATCGTAGCCAGAATAAACAGCTTGACGATCTTATTGTCGTAATAGAATTTTTGATTTTCCATGATATGGATTAGTTATGTCGTTTGTTTTTCTTCTTTATTATCTTCTGTCTCGGTATTATCATCATCGAATAAAATCCTGATAGAAGGTGTTTCGCTGTCATCAAACTGCCCTGTTTTCACGGCCCATATAAAGGCTCCCAGAAAAATAAGTGCAGCCAGCAAACTAACTCCTATTAACAGGTAAAAAATATTCATTCGATTCTATTGTTTTCCGATTTTCCAGATTTTAACGATTTGAAATATTACGTACGCAATAGTGAACCATGCTGCACCCACGGCACCAAGGTATGATAACAACAACCAGGTTTGAATGTTGTCGTTGGTCGACCAGAGTACCTCTTTGTGTATGAGTCTTGGTTGTGGTTTTAGCTGTCCAACTTTAGCTGCATCTAAAATAACATTATCAGTAATAAACCCATCGCCCAGTTGAACTACAATATTTACCAAACCATTTTCATCACCAATCAGTGTTTCCGGTATGGAAAAAACAGCGCGGCCTTCTGTATTAGTCAGCACATTGCCAATGGGTAAATTACCAAAAGCTTTCTTCGCCGAAATTTTCACTTCTGTATCCGGTAATTTTACAAAGCTTCCGTTTTTATCTTCCACTTCTGCAAATACCTCTACTTTTTTATCTACTTCATTTACCGAAGCCAGAAGTTTTGCTTTTCTGGGAGGTGCTTCCACCAGCATTGGTTCGTTCGACTTGTCATAATTCCTGATAAAATTGATCAGTCTCCAACGATCATCTTCTGAAATGGTTTTTTCAAACTGTGGCATTCCGCCACGTCCATGGGTAATTTTGTAGAAGAGTTCTCCATCAGTATTGTTTTGCATCAGGTCCGATGTCATATCCGGAGGTGGAGGAACCAATGGTAAACCATTGTGTTTTCCCGGATCGCCATGGCACGATTTACAATTGGTCATGTACAAATCTTTCCCTTTTTTTACATTGTCCAGATTATAAGCCGATGGATTCTTTATATTCTTCTGGTCATCCGGAACGATCCATTCCTGAGCCATTCCCTGTTTAGCTACAAACAGGGTCACCACTAATAACAAATATATTTTTTTCATCATTTTGCTTAGTTTTTGGGTTCAGAAATAATTTCGCGTTCAATACCTTTTTCTTCGGCATATTCCCAGATCGTAATTACAGGGAACATTTTTGCCAGCACTGTAACGATGAGCAATGCCGCCATAAATGAAAAGATCGTAATCATGATTTCGGTACTGGTCGGTACATAGTGTTTAAAATTGTCAGGAACATTCTGCACTGGCAGAAATGGGTGTTCGAGCGTTGGGATTACAATAATGTAGCGTTTAAACCATGAAGCAACCAAAACAAAAACTGAAATGATAGTGATCGGCACTGGTTTCCTGAAAAATTTATTGACCATCAGCAAAATAGGAAAGATGAGGCCTAAAAGCTGGGTCGACCAAAACAACATGGCATATCTTCCTGTAAACAGGTTTGAAAGATGGATGCTCTCTGCTGTCTTCATTTTATAACCGGGAACCCAGAATTCATTAATATTGAAATACAGGTAAACCAGGCAAACCAGTACAAAGAGTTTACCCATCATATTGAAATGATAATCTTCGAAATAATCTTTTAACCCGTATCGAACCCGGTAAATGTACATTACAATTATAACGGCAGCTGTTCCGGCAACGAATGCACCTGCTACGAAGTAAGGGCCAAAAATGGTGGTGTCCCAACCTGAGCGAAGTGTGGCAGCAAACAACCACGAGGTAACGGTGTGAATAGACAGACCTACCGGAATAATGAGAATCATGAGTATCCGCATAGCATGGTAGATTAGTTTGTATTGTTCTGCATTACCTTTCCAGCCCAATGCTAGAATTTTATAAATCTTCATTTTCCATTTTGGGATATCATCAGGTCCGTTGTCGCGTAACAAGGCCATGTCCGGAATTAGCGGGAGGTAAAACAAAAGAACAGAAATGGTTAAATAGGTAGTAACCACGGTAACATCCCAGATAATTGGAGAGGCGAACCTTCCATGAAGAAAGATATTAAGAAAACGATCGGGACGTCCCATATCATTAATAATAATGATTCCTGAAAGTGCAACGGCTGCAATAGCGACTTGTTCTGCTACTCTCGAAATGGGTTTCGACCAGTTGATTTTTAACAGGTGTAAGGTGGAACTAATTAAAAAGCCAATTAAACTTACTGCCACGAAAAATACAAAGTTGGCAATATACATCCCCCACGAAACGTAATCGCGCATTCCGGTAACGCCCAGTCCATCCCGGATTTGAATACTCCAGCCCCACAAACCCACCAAAGCAAACATGATGAGAAGGAAATACCAGAAATTGGTCCATTCGTCGCGGTTAACGATCGATCGTGTCAGGTCGAAGGTGATCTTATCCAATAACTTCCGGGATTCTTCCGGTGATTTTATTTTTTCCATCGTTTAGAATTTAGTCAGTTATGAATGATGTTCTTCTATGGTTCCCTGAAACGGAAAAGCCCTGTCTTTTGGCGGCAGGTAATAAACCCGTGGTTTCGTTCCCAATTCCTCCATTAGAGTATAACCTGCGTTTTCTTCGATCAGTTGACTGAAACTAGTGGTTTCATGAGTAGTTCCGTTTGTTACAGCATCTTCGTTTTGATCTCCAAACCAGTAAACTCCGTTTGGGCAGGCTGAAACACAGGACGGCAGTTTCCCATCGCGTAAACGGTCGGCACTGAACAAACATTTCGAAATGGTGCCTTTTTTTTGCGGCACGTTGGCTTCGATGTTATAAACTACTCCTTTGTACTTTTCAGCATCACGCGGTTCAAACCAATTGAAGACCCTGGCCGAATAAGGGCAGGCTGCAATACAGAAACGGCATCCGATGCAACGTTCGTTATCGATTAGCACAATCCCGTCTTCGCGCTTAAACGTCGCATTTACCGGGCAAACCTTGGTACAGGGCGGGTTGTCGCAGTGCTGACAAGGTTTTGGCATGTAATATGGTGCCGTGTGTTCAGCATCCTGCATTTGTAAAACGTTAATGTGGTGTTGTTCTGGTCGCAGTTGGTGGTGGTTCTGGCAAGCCTTCATACACTGGCGTGCATTCCTGCATTTCGACAGATCGATAACCATCACCCATTTTCTTCCCGGTAATCCTGTCCGTCCACGTTTTTGATTTTCATTAAGGTTTGGCATTTCGGCGGGTTTGAGAGCTGATTTCTGCACTTCGACCAACTCACCACTGGAGGTTAACAATTTAATTGTATCTCCACTGGTTGTTTCTACCTTACTACACGAACTCAAAATGGTGGAACTTCCCATTACTCCCGCAGCACCGATAGATACCCCAAGAGCTTTCATGAAACTTCTACGCGATTTTTTTTCCATAAAAAGACAATTTTTTCAACTAAAGTTTGGTAAAGTTTAGTTCCTGTTCTGACGAATTTATAAAATAAGAAATAAGCTACAAACAAGAAAGGTGTTTGAATATATTAAAAGACAAAAGTGTCTTATATTCTCAATATGAGATAGTTATGATTGTTTTTGATGGCTGGGTTGACTTACGCAAATGATAATTCATTGATTAGAGCCGTAATAGAAATTGGGAGGAATTTTTTTAAAAAAATAATTTGAACAATTCATATCTGAGGTTGTTTTTATGGGTTCTTAATTCTTATGGGAAAGTGTATCAGACCAAACTATTTATTTATCATGCATGTTGTATAACATATTTTAAATATATGGATACTTCCTGCATTTGCTTCCACAGAATCTGAATTTTTCAGCTCATCTGACTTTTTTGTTTAAAATTCAATATCAGACTAAAATTATTTGTAACGAACAAATGGTCATATCACACATGTACACATTTATAAGGATATAATTTTTAGAAAAGAAAGATTTGATTTCCTGTAAACATTCGTAGCAGTTTTTGGTTTTATTACTGATTAAATATAAAAATATCAGTACAAGTATTGAAAAATAAAGGATATTAGAGTCTTTAAGGGGTTTATGTTTTCGGGGCTAAAGACAAGAAAACATAAATTTTACCTAACAGAATAACCAGAAAAAATGAAAAATCAACAGTTAATAAAAGTTCTTTTATTATGTGTTTGGGTAACATGCTATGTAATGCCTGGATTTTCACAGGCGGTTGTAAATCCTGCTGCAACTGATGATGATGTGGAAATTGGAATTGTTGAACATCTTGACGCATATTTGCCGGATAGTATTTCCCTTATCAACGAAGCTGGAGAGCAAGTTTGGCTGGCCGATCTGATTGACAAGCCGACAGTACTCAATTTTGTTTATTTCCGGTGCCCCGGAATTTGTAGCCCGCTAATGGAAGGAGTAGCCGATGTGATGGACCGATCGGATTTGATCCCTGGTAAGGACTACCAGGTTCTGACAATCAGTTTCGATCCGGGAGAAACAATTGATCTCGGAGTTCGCAAAAAGAACAATTACCTGAATCTGATGAATAATAAGGAAAAGGTTGAAGAAGCTAAAACCGGTTGGAAGTTTTTTGTTTCGGATAGTGCCAGTATAGTGCGGGCAACCAATGCAACCGGATTTAAATACAAAAAAAACGGAAACGAATATTTACATGCAGCTTCGCTTACCGTTTTAAGCCCGGATGGCAAAATCACCCGTTATTTAAATGGTATCACCTTTCTGCCTTTCGAATGGAAAATGGCAATGGTTGAAGCTTCCAAAGGGCAATCAGGCCCTACCATCAACAAAGTATTACGTTTCTGTTTTTCATATGATCCTGTCGGACAGACTTATGTATTTAATGTAACAAAAATCAGTGCGACTATAATTTTATTTTTTGCCGTTATATTACTTCTGTATTTGGTACTGAAACCTAAAAGAAGATTGAAGTCAATTTAAACAAAACTATATGCAAACAACTAACGCTGTGAATGGAGCAAATTATTTAACCTATCAGGGAAGGTATAAAGGTTTGTTCGGATGGATTTTTTCGACCGATCACAAACGCATCGGTCTTCTTTATCTTTACTCAATTGCAACCATGTTTGCCATGGGAGTCATGCTGGGACTAGCGATGAAATTCGAATTACTGGCACCGGGTAAAACGATCATGGATGCTCAAACCTACAATGCTACATTTACGGTGCATGGTGTGATTATGATTTTTATGGTTGTAGTTCCTGGCTTACCTGCCGTTTTTGGCAATATCCTGATGCCAATTATGATTGGAGCTAAAGATGTAGCCTTTCCAAAACTCAACTTACTTTCGTGGTGGTTGTACGTTTTGGGAGTTGTTCTGGTACTGGCAGCTTTATTTTTTGGTCCTGGCTCACCTGATACCGGCTGGACATTTTATGCACCTTATAGTTTTAAAACGGGAACCAATATGTTGCCTGCCATTTTTGGTGCATTTGTTTTAGGGTTTTCATCTATTCTTACCGGATTGAACTTTTTGGTGACAATCCACCGCTTACGTTGTCCCGGGATGAAATGGACCAAGCTTCCGCTTTTTGTGTGGACTCTTTACGGAACGGCCTGGATTCAGCTACTTGCTACCCCGGTTGTTGGTATTACGCTGGTATTAGTTGCTTTGGAACGTGTTTTTGGTGTAGGTATTTTCGATCCTGCACTTGGTGGAGACCCGATTCTGTATCAACACCTTTTTTGGATTTATTCGCATCCGGCCGTTTACATTATGATTCTTCCTGCAATGGGAGCTATTTCAGAGATTATACCAACTTTTTCGCAAAAACATATTTTCGGTTATAAAGCGATTATTGCATCAACCATGGCAATTGCATTTGTAGGTTACCTCGTTTGGGGACACCACATGTACACTGCCGGAATGAGTGGAACAGCGCAGTACTATTTTTCGCTGTTAACATTTATTGTTGCTATACCGAGTGCCATTAAAGTATTTAACTGGATCTCTACTATGTACAAGGGATCTATCAATATTCAAACACCCTTTTACTGGGCAATATCATTCATTTTTGTATTCATGATCGGTGGATTAAGCGGACTGGTGCTTGGTTCATTGGCCACTGACGTTTATGTACATGATACTGCCTTTGTGGTAGCCCACTTTCACTACATTGTTTTTGGGGGAACAGGTTTTGCCTTTTTTGCAGCCATGCATTACTGGTTTCCAAAGATTTTTGGACGCATGTACGACAAGACATGGGCCAATGTTGGCTGGCTGATTTTCTTTATCGGTTTCATGGCTCTTTATACACCAATGTTTTACCTTGGAATGATGGGAATGCCGCGCCGTTATTACGATTACCTTGAAGAATTTCATGGGGGAAATATACTTAGCACCTTTGGTTCATGGGTATTGGCAACCGGACTTTTGATTATAGTGGTTAACCTGATACGATCAGCCAGAACAGGAGCGCCTGCCGATGCAAATCCGTGGCACAGTAAAACATTGGAATGGACGGTTCCTTCGCCACCACCGGTATTAAACTTTGATAAAGAGCCTGTTATAGGTGAAAACGACGGGCCTTATAATTACGATTAACACTTAACTAAACTTATATGGAACATGTACATCATGTAGAACATCCTGACATGTATGATGAGGAGTCATCGAAAATAGGCATGTGGCTGTTTATTTTCACAGAACTTCTTTTGTTTGGTGGGTTGTTCATAGTGTATTCTGTTTACCGTTTTATGAACCCGGATGCATTTCATCTTGCAGGGGAAGAATTAAACAGGTTTATTGGATCGCTTAACACCGTGATTTTGTTGATTAGTAGTATGACCATTGCTATGGCGACCACCGCCCTGAGAAAGGGAGACAGAAAGCTGGCGATTGCATTGGTGGCTATTTCTTTTGTAATTGGCTTTGTATTTCTGGTGAACAAATATTTCGAGTGGGGAGTGAAGTTCTCACACGGAATTTGGCCTGGATCAGAGCACATGTTAAACGAAATGAGCCAGGGAGAAATCCTGTTTTTCGGGCTTTATTTCGTAATGACGGGTTTGCATGCACTGCATATTATTATTGGTATGATCATTATGATTTTTGCCATCAAAGGATTGGCAAATGGGAAAATTACTGTTAACAGGCCTTCACTGCTTGATAATGCCGGCTTATACTGGCACCTGGTAGATTTAATCTGGATTTTCCTTTTCCCACTGTTTTATTTAATACACTAAAACCAAAACTATGTCTGAAGAAAAACACCAACATATAGTACCATACAGAGTGTATTTCATCATACTGATTGCACTTCTGATTCTGACTTTTTCTTCTATCGGTATTACAAGTATCGAGTTGGGAGAATATACCGTAGCGGCAGCTTTGATTTTTGCCGTTATAAAATCTTTCCTGGTACTTACGTTTTTTATGCATCTGAAATACGATAAACCTTACATTCGAGTGATGGTTGGATTTGTTTTTGCCATTTTCCTCGTAGTGATCGTCATAACCTTTTTAGATTACTTATACAGAACCTAGATATGAATAACGACTTAACCACTGCTTCGAATTTTGTACATGGAGTTGACACGGCTTTCCTGGTCACTATGGGAATTTCATTCCTGTTTCTGATTGGTCTAACAGTTGTCATGCTTGTTTTTGTATACAAATACAATAAAAAGCGACATCCAAAAGCCGTACAAATTGAAGGGAGCACCAAGCTGGAAATCATCTGGACAGTCGTTCCGTTTCTGATTACCATGTTTATGTTTTACTATGGCTGGGCCGCCTGGAAGCCGATGCACAGACCACCAAAAGATCCGATGGAGATAACTGTATACGGCAGAATGTGGAATTTTAGTTTCGAATATGAAAACGGAAGAAGGACTGACACTCTTTTTCTTCCCGTAAATCAGGCTGTAAAACTAAACCTGGTTGCATTAGACGTTATTCACAGTTTGTATATTCCGGCTTTCAGGGTGAAACAAGATATGGTTCCAGGGAAAAAGGATAACTTCATGTGGTTTGAACCTCAAAAAGAAGGAACGTACGAATTATTTTGTGCCGAATATTGTGGGTTGCAGCACTCGTACATGTATACCTATGTTGATGTAATGCCTGAAGCCGATTTCAATACATGGATAACGGATACCACCAGTGTTGCATCTTCGGTTGCTTCAGTAGAATCTCCGGTTGCAACGGGTAAACGAATCATGCAGAATATTGGGTGTTTTGCTTGCCATACCACAGATGGTACACGTTTGGTAGGGCCTAGTTTTAAAGGAATCTGGGGAGAAGAACAAACAGTTGTTACAGGCGGTAATAAACGGAAAGTGAAGGTTGACGAAGAATATATCCACCGTTCAATCTTTGATCCGAATGCCGACGTGGTAGATGGATTCCAGAAAGGATTGATGGTAAGTTATGAAGGGCAGTTATCCGACGACGATGTTAACCATATTATTGAATACCTGAAAACGGTGAAATAAAACAAAAGTAATTTGAGACAGCAACTGAAAATATTGTACGAGTTAGGTAAAGTACGGATTTCGTTACCCATTGCTCTTTCTGCATTAACCGGATATGTCCTTTTCAGGCAACATCTCGATGCACAGGGCTATTTTCTTGCATTGGGCGTGTTTTTCATGTCTTTTAGTTCCAGCGTGCTCAATCATTGGCAGGAACGAGACATTGATGCGCAGATGACCCGTACCAAGAATCGCCCGATACCGTCGGGAAGAATCAGTGCTAAAAATGCTTTACAGGTGGCCATTGGTTTTGCTATGACTGGATCGGTCATTTTATATTTTACCAATCCGTTGCTGGCATTGGGGTTAAGCTGGCTCACACTTTTCTTTTACAATGGAGTATACACTCCACTAAAGAAAGTAACTGCATTTGCTGTCATTCCCGGATCGATGGTGGGAGCACTTCCTCCCATGATTGGCTGGGCCGGGGCCGGTGGTTATCCTTTCTCCGAAATGATTTTGCTCGTAGCTGCTTTCTTTTTTATTGGTCAGATTCCACATTTTTGGTTGCTTCTCCTCATGTTTGGCGAACAGTACCAGCATGCCAATTTACCCAGCTTAAATCAGATATTTGATAGCACTCAAATAAAACGGGTTACATACGCGTGGGTAATTACCACAGTTGCTTCAGCATTCCTGGTTATCTTTTTTGTGATAGGTAACCAGGTTATTATGTTCTTACTGCTTTTTTATATCTTCTATTTGATGTCGTCGTTGACCTTGTCGGTATTTGCACACAGCGAATTCAAAGTGCGGCCTTCTTTCTACAAGTTGAATTTTTTATACCTGTTTATGATGATTTTTTTGATAATCGACAGTTTGGTAAAGAGTTAAAGCAAGCGGTGATTTTCATGCCAACAAAATAGTTACCTTTGCGGCTTAATTACGACAACAAAAGCATGCAATTTTCTGAATTCGGCATCCACGACGATTTGTTGGAATCCATTTCTTACATGGGTTTTAAGGACGCCACCCCCATACAAGAACAAGCCATTCCGGTTATTTTAGACGGTTACGATCTGATAGCCTGCGCACAGACAGGAACGGGGAAAACCGCGGCATTTCTGCTTCCTATTCTTGATTTAATTGTGGATATGCCAGCCGGAGAGACTTCCACATTAATATTAGTGCCAACTCGCGAACTGGCCATGCAGATTGATCAGCAGGTTCAGGGTATTGCCTATACTATGGGCATCCATTCTATTGCTTTGTATGGTGGAGGTGATGGTGATGAATGGGGACAACAAAAAACAGCACTCACAAAAGGTGCTGATATAATAATTGCCACTCCCGGCAAACTGATCTCGCATCTGAATCTGGGTTACGTAAAGTTCGAGAAGCTTGAGTTTTTAATTCTGGATGAGGCCGACCGCATGCTTGATATTGGCTTTTACGATGATATTATTAAGATTATTTCATACTTGCCAAAAGACAGGCAAACACTGATGTTCAGTGCAACTATGGCACCTAAAATCAGGAAACTGGCTTCGCAAATTCTTTATGAGCCCAAAGAAATAAACATATCGATTTCAAAACCGGCAGAAGGTGTACTTCAGGCTGCGTATCTTACCTATGACAAGCAGAAGAACGATTTGGTCAGTCACCTCATATCTGAAAATCCGGAGTATAGCAGTATTCTTATTTTTTGCTCAACAAAGCGGGCAACTACCGAGCTTGCGCGAACACTAAAACGTTTGAAGTTTGATGCAGAAGCCATCTCTTCGGACCTGGAACAAAGCGAACGTGAAAGCGTATTAAATGGATTTCGTTCGAAACGAATCCGGATTCTGGTTGCAACTGATGTGATGAGCCGGGGAATTGATATCAAGGATATTAATCTGGTTATTAATTACGATGTACCGAATGATGCCGAAGATTATGTGCACCGCGTGGGAAGAACGGCCCGGGCTGATTCAACCGGTGTTGCATTGACCTTGGTGAACGAAGATGATATGTATAAGTTTCATCAGATTGAAAAACTGATTGAGCGCGAAGTTTTTAAAATTCCAATGCCCGAGCATCTCGGTGTTGGCCCGGAATGGAAAGTGCCCGGAAAAGGAAAGAAAAAGGGGAAGGGCCAGTTTCATAAATACAAACAGCAGGGTGGTTCTCAACATCGCAAAATTTATCAAAAGAAGAAGAAAAAATAGTTTTCCGGCTTTGATTTAATACGGCTACAATTCGTATCTTTTACATATAACCAAAAATGTATGCCGCATGAAAACTTCATTTTTTATCTTGTTGACCCTATTCCTTTTGATCACTTCACAATTGTGGGCTCAGGTATCTGATCCCTTATTGGTGCGAATTGAAACCAGTGATGGGAATGAATACATCGGAACCATAGTAAGAGAGGATGAACAGATTTTGGTATTAAAAACTGAAACTCTGGGAGAAATTACGGTACAAAAAGCAAGTATTAAAAATCGGGAGGTCATACGGAAGGAACAAATAAGGGAAGGAGAAGTGTGGTTTGAAAACCCTCAATCGACTCGCTATTTCTGGGCTCCCAATGCGTATGGTCTTAAAAAAGGGGAGGGCTATTATCAGAATATCTATGTATTTTGGAACCAGTTTACATTTGGGTTAAGCGATAACTTTTCTTTAGGCGGAGGGGTAATTCCTTTATTTCTGCTTGGAGGAGGACCTACACCGATTTTCCTAACAGGAAAAGTTTCTGTCCCGCTTGCAGAGAATAAGGTTAATCTGGGTGCCGGAGCGTTGGTGGGTGCTGTAGTTGGCGAGGACGCAGGCTCCTTTGGAATCGTTTACGGGGTTTCTACATTTGGTGATCCCGATAAAAATTTCTCACTTGGACTTGGCTATGCATTTGCCGGAGGTGAGTGGGCGAGTAGTCCCCTTATAAATTTGAGCGGAATGGTTCGTGCATCAAAACGTATGTATTTTCTGACTGAGAATTATTATGTTCATGCTGATGGTGAAGGCGGAGGAATTATTGGATTAGGAGGTAGATGGTTAATAAAAAAGGCTTCACTCGATTTTATTTTTATCATCCCATTCGGTGCCGATATGGATACATTTATAGCATTTCCTGCGATCGGATTTGTGATTCCTATTGGGAAGGGTTAGTCTGGCATTAATTTATCAAATAAGTATTATCTACATTCAGTGCATTTTTAAACACTGTTTTTGACAATTGATTTTTATCTTTCTACTTTTGCGCCATGTCAAGAGTTGTAGTTGGTTTATCGGGGGGAGTTGATTCAAGTGTGGCTGCTTATTTGTTAAAACAGCAGGGACACAAGGTAATCGGGTTGTTTATGATTAATTATCATGAACGTGAAGGTGTGCTGACCAGCTCGTGCACCTGGGAGGAAGACTCGCTGATTGCAAAAATGGTTGCAAAAAAGCTGGATATTCCGTTTCATATTGTAGATCTCAGCAAAGATTACAAAAAGCGGGTAATTGATTATATGTTTGCAGAATACCAGGCAGGGCGAACACCTAATCCTGATGTGCTTTGCAACCGCGAAATCAAGTTCGATACCTTTATGGAAGAAGCCCTGAAATTTAACGCTGATTTTGTGGCAACGGGTCATTATTGCCGGAAAGATGAGCTGAAAGCAGACGGGACAACTGTTCATCGCCTGCTGGCCGGAAAAGATTCCAATAAAGATCAAAGCTATTTTCTGTGTCAACTGAACCAGGAGCAACTTTCGAAAGCAATGTTCCCGATAGGACATTTGTTAAAGCCGGAGGTTCGTAAAATTGCCAAAGAGCAGAATTTGCCAACTGCTGAGCGAAAAGATTCGCAGGGAATTTGTTTTGTTGGCAAGGTAGATCTGCCCACTTTCCTGCAGCAACAACTTGAGCCAAAAACCGGAAATGTGATAGAAATTCCGGCCGATTTCATGGCAAAGAAAAAACAAGTGGAAGTGTGCGAGGAGAACTATCGAAAGTTGTGTTTACCATTTCCTTACAAGCCCTGGAATGGAATAGTGATAGGGGAGCATGAAGGTGCACATTTTTATACCATCGGACAACGAAAAGGACTGAACATTGGCGGCCGCAAAGAACCGCTTTTTGTAATCGGAACCGATGTAAAGCGGAATATTGTTTATGTTGGCGAAGGTCAGGATCATCCCGGCCTGCACCGAAAAGGATTGTTTGTAGCCTCAGAAGATATGCATTGGATCCGGACTGATCTGAGAATGAACGTTGGAGAGAAACGCGATTTTGATATTCGAATCCGTTACCGGCAGCCCTTAGAAAAAGGGACTATTCATTTGCGTGAAGACGGTGCCTGGTTTTTGTTTGAAAATGAACAACGGGGAATAACATCCGGACAGTTCGCCGCCTGGTATAAAGGAGAAGAGTTAATTGGTTCAGGGGTTATTACCTGAAATCTGAAGCAGACTTATTTTTGTTTTAGCCTGTTGATACCGGATTATCCGGTATCTAATATCCAAAATCAAGTATCAGATACGTAATATCAATATCCCCGTTTATTTTAAAGACATTATGCTATTTTTACAACAAAATTTTTCAATATGATAAAATCAATGACCGGCTATGGAAAAGCCGAAATGGAGGTAAATAACAAGAAGATTACCATTGAGGTCAAATCGCTAAACAGTAAGCAAATAGATATAAATACCCGCACGCCGGCATTGTACCGCGAAAAAGACATCGAAATCAGAAAAGTACTGTCTGATAAACTTGTCAGAGGCAAGGTTGATTTTAACATTTATGTAGAGAATCTCGGGGAAGAGTCGAATTCAAAGATAAACGAACCTATTTTAAAAGGTTATTTTCATCATTTGCAAAAAATAAGTGAAGGGCTGGGTCTTCCGGTCGATCAAACTACTTTGCAGGCTGCCATGCGTTTGCCCGACGTTGTTAAAACCGAATACGAAACTTTAGACGAACAAGAATGGGAAGGCATTTATAAAAATATTCTTTCGGCAATTGACGATATTGAAGCATTCAGAGTAAAGGAAGGTTTGGCACTGGAAGCCGATATTTTAAGTAATGTAAAAAGCATTCACGCTTTATTGAAAGAAATTGAACCATTCGAAAAGCAACGTATTGAGACACTTAAGACCCGTTTTTCTGATAACCTTGAAACTCTGAGATTGAATGGTAATGTCGATGAAAATCGTTTCGAACAGGAATTGATTTTCTATTTGGAAAAATTGGATATTAATGAAGAAAAAGTCCGCCTGACCAATCATTGTGAGTATTTCTATGAAACTGCTGCACTTCCTGAATCATCAGGTAAAAAACTGGGTTTTATATCACAGGAGATTGGACGTGAGATCAATACCATCGGTTCAAAAGCCAACGAAAGTAATATTCAGCGTGTTGTTGTTCAGATGAAAGACCATCTTGAACGCGTGAAGGAACAACTGCTTAATGTGCTTTAGTTCAAGGAATAAACTCGTAACTCGCAGCTCAAGGCTCGCAGCTAAAAAATGAAAGGCAAACTCATTATATTTTCAGCACCATCCGGGGCAGGTAAAACAACCATAGTAAAGTATTTATTGCAGAAAGGTCTTGATCTTGAATTTTCGATTTCGGCAACGAGCAGAGAGCCGCGCGCCAATGAAATAAATGGAAAGGATTATTATTTTCTGTCAACAGAAGAATTTGTTCAGAAAGTACAGAACGATGAATTTCTCGAGTGGGAAGAAGTGTATAAAGGAATCCGTTATGGAACATTGAAAAGCGAGGTTGAACGTATTCGTAACAATGGGAAAAATGTGATTTTTGATGTAGATGTAGTGGGAGGGCTCAACATTAAAAAATATTATGGAGATGAGGCATTGGCCATATTTGTGCAGCCGCCTTCAGTAGAGGAACTTCGCAAGCGGTTGACTAGTCGCTCTACTGAAACGGAAGAGAAAAT